>JBAXSA010000013.1:0-20365 GCA_037130945.1 Pseudomonadota bacterium
CGCCACGGCCTCGTCGAGCGCGGCGGGGCGTAACGGTTGGCCCGGCGGCACGCGGCGTTCGATGATCCCGGTCACGAGCGGCTGATTCATGCGTGTGGGGCTGGCCGGATCCACCCGAACCTGCCCCAGGCGGCCTTCGACTACGATGATCTCGACGACACCGTCACGCACGGTCTGCGGCGGCAGATAGGCGTGGGCCAGATAGTCGTGCTGCCGGTAATAGTCGCTGATCTTCCGGGCCGCCTCCTGGAGTTCGTTCAGAGTCAGTGCCCGGCCGGCATAATCCTTGATGAGTGCTTGAAGGGCCTTTTCGTCGAGCGCGGCGGGACGCGGTGGCTCCGGCGGGGCCGATGATTCGGCCAGGGTGGCCACGGGTTTTGCATCCCGGCGAGGAATCGGCGTAGCACTGGCCTGCGCCAACCGGCCCTCGACCACCAGCATGTCCACTACACCCTGACGCACCACCTGGGGCGGAAGATAGGCGTGACCCGGAGTGTCATGCTGCCGGTAATATTCGTCGATCTTCCGGGTCGCCTCCTGAAATTCGTTCAGGGTTAGCGCCCGGCCAGAATAGCCCTTGAGAAGGGTGCGGAGTTCGTGCTGGGAAAACCGGGTAGAGTGAATATTAAAAGACTCCACAAATACCGCCTGGCCGGGTCGTTCCGGGAGCTGCATGGCGGGCACGGGGCGATTCATGGGCAACAGGAATGGCTGCCGCCCGGCATCTGGGAATTTTTTTGGCGGTGTGGGAACAACGGGTGTCGTCTGGGGGGTCACCGGGGGAGGAGAGTCTGCGGGGGCTTCGGGTGGCTGGGCCGGCCGGATATTAAAAGACTTCACAAATACCGACTCGCCGGACGGCTCCGGGAGCGATGCGGCCGGTACGGGCTGTTCCGGGGGCAGGCGTGGTGCCGGAGCCAGATCCCGTTTGCCGGTGCTGCGTTCAATATCGCGCAACAATCGCCCGGCGTCCGGGATGGGCGGCGCGGCCAATACGGGTGCCATGAGCAGCGATAGGGCAATACCCCTGCGGACTAGGCCTAAACGGGTGGTCTGGGAACTCATGCAAATCCTTACTTGTTGGTACGGCTACCGGAGTGAACCGATGGAAGTCGATAGAAGCCCGAAGCCCTATGATAGGGGTGTTGATTCAAATTGCCATGCCTTCCGGCACCGGGGGGATCCGTCGATTCGCCCAGTCCCAAGAGAGTCTTGCCCATTGTTCCCCCGAATCCGAATGTTTTACCCCTCTCCCCGCCGTTTGCCGGTCTGGGCGCGGGCCTCCCTGGCACAGGGGCTGGCCATCGGCGGAGGGGTTTGGTTGGCGGCACTGGGTCTGTCTCCGCCGCTTCTGGTGCTGTTTCTGGTGAGCCTGACCGCTGCCCTCTGTGGCCAATGGCTGAGGCTCGAACCCTGGTGGCTGCCGATCCAGTTTTTCTTTGCACCCGCCCTGGTGGTGGCACTGCACTGGAAATTTCCCGCAGGCGGGTACCTTGTCCTCTTCGGCTTGCTCTGGCTGGTCTTCCGGGGTGCCATTCGGGAACGGGTGCCGTTATATCTCTCGAACCAGAATGCTTTGGAAGCTCTGGATGAGCTGATCGCCGGACAGCCGCCGGGGATTTTTTTTGCCGATTTGGGCTGTGGCACCGGCGGGTTGTTGTCGACCCTGGCCCAGCGTCACCCGGCGGGGTATTTTATGGGCATTGAATCGGCCCCCCTTTCTTATGGCCTGGCGCGTTTTCGCACTCGCCATCTCGCCAATTGCCACATCCGTTTTGGCACGCTGTGGCAACAGCCCCTCGCGCCTTACCGGATGGTGTATGCTTTTTTGTCTCCGGCCCCCATGGCGGCCCTGTGGGTCAAGGCCCAGGCCGAGATGTCCCCCGGCTCGCTGTTCATCAGCAACAGTTTTTCCATACCCGGCGCACCGCCCCACAGGGTGATTGAACTCGGCGGCCGGCATAACCCGAGCTTACTGATCTGGTGGCTGTGAGCCGCGAACCTATACCTGAAAGCGCCGTACCGAGGCTGCCATGGATTCCGACAAGTCCCGCAACTGCCGGGAAGCACTGGCGGATTCCTTGGCCGAAGCGCTATTTTCCTCGGTCATCCGCGCCACGCTTTCGACATGCTTGGCAATTTCGTGGTTGGCGATACTTTGTTCGCTTAAGGCCGAGGAGATCTGTCTCATGGCGGATTCCACGGTCACCACCGAACCCTTGATTTCGGTGATGATGGCGCTGGCATCACGGGCCAGAATCTCGACACCGCTGACCTGATCAGCCGCCTGTTGTGTGGTTTGCACTGCAGTTCGTGAACTGCTCTGGATGCCGTCGATGACCTGGCTGATCTCTTCGGTGGAGCGCGCAGTGCGTTCGGCGAGTTTGCGCACCTCGTCGGCCACCACCGCGAACCCCCGCCCCTGTTCGCCAGCCCGGGCGGCCTCGATGGCGGCGTTGAGCGCCAGCAGGTTGGTCTGGTCGGCCACCTCCCGGATCACCTGAACCACGGCAGAAATCTGCTCGGATTGTTTGCCGAGTTCGGCGATCCGCTGGGCGGAGTTATGGATGGAATGCGCAATCTTGGTCATCTCGTCCACCGCCCGGGCAATGATCTCGGCACCCCGTTGGGAGATGCTGCCGGAACGCTTCGCGGCGTCCAGACCCTCCTGGGCATTTTCCGAGATCTGGCTGATAGAGACCGTCATCTGCTCGACCACCGCCGCCATCGAGGAGGCAGAATCGCTCTGCTGGGTGGAGCTCTTGGAAACATGTTCCGAGGTTGTGGCGACCGTGGCCGCAGTGGACGACACCTGATCGACCTGCTGACGCAGGGTGGCAAAAGCGGTTTGGAGAGAACCCACCAGGGCATTGAAGGACTGGGCGGCCTGGGCGATTTCATCCTCACCCGGCACCCGGGCGCGCTGTCTGAAATCCTTGTCCTGCTCGATCCGTGTCATGGCGGTCTGCATGGATTGAATCGAGCCCATGATGGAGTTCATGGTCAGCCACCCCAGCGACAAGATCACGATAACGGCGAACAAACCGATACCCTCACCCCAGGCAACGGCCCGTTCCATGGTCTGTTCCGTTGCGGTCGCATCCTCCAGGATTTGTTGGTCATTGATGGCATCCAACTTGTCGAGATGTGTCACGATCTGTTCGATGGGTATGCGCGATTCCTCGATGAGCGGGATTAATGGCGTCAGTGGTGGCATCTCCTGACCATTCTGGGAAACCCATTGGCTCATCCTTTCGATCACTTCGGTGAATTTGGCGTCGAGCTTTTTGAAACTCTGCCAATCATTGACAAACTGACGCCATGCCGCATTCTCCATAGCATTTCTAGGCACCGCCTCATAGGTTTGATAGGCCTTGTCGATAGTCTTCCAGGTCTGCGTCTTCTGTTCGAGAATCCCGGCAAACTGGCGGCGCGCTGAGGGGTCGTTTTTCAGAGTTGTCGCTTCGAGGTTGTTGAACCTCAACAATGACAGGCCATTCCGGATCGACATCAAACCATCCATCGAGGGAATCTGCCCCCTGACTACGTTCTCAAAGCCAACCTTACCCAGGTTAGCGGTACGAAATCCTGTCAGGGCAACCATCACCAAAGCGGTGATGGCGAGTCCAATCAACAAAAACAAACGGGTGCGAATCGAGAACTGGGCAAGCATGTGAGGTCTCCGGGGAGGGGTGAAACCAGATTTTCATGAGTGACCTTCTCAAACCCTGGCAGTAACGTCAAGCTATGCCTTATCCCGAACCGTTGCGGTTGCCATAGGCGGCTGGCCTGGGGCCGCCTATAATGCCGGGTTTTTAGCGATCTCTGATCTGCAAGGATTTCCTCTCGATGAACAAGCGATGTCTTCCCGCCCTGTGGGTGTCTCTGGGCCTAGTGCTAGGGGTGTTCGTCAGCGTCGGCGGCCGGCTGTGGGCTGATACCTCCGAACCGCTACCGGTCAAGGAACTGCGGATGCTGGCCGAGATCTTTGGGCGTATCAAAAGCGACTATGTCGAACCGGTCACCGACAAGGTGTTGTTGGAAAATGCCATTCGTGGCATGTTGAGCGGGCTCGACCCACACTCCAGTTATCTGGCTCCGGACGAATTCAAGGAACTCCAAGAAGGCACCAGCGGCGAATTCGGCGGACTGGGCATCGAGATTGGTCTCGACGAGGGGGCCATCAAAATCATCTCGCCGATTGACGACACCCCGGCCCATCGCGCCGGGCTGCGTCCGGGGGATCTGATCATTCGCATCGACGACAAGCCGGTCAAGGGCCTGGGTCTCACCGAAGCCGTCGGTCTCATGCGTGGCCCGCCGGGCAGTCCGGTGGTGCTGACCATCGCTCGGCCCGGCCTGGAGACCCCCTTCAAGGTGACGCTGGTGCGCGACATCATCAAGGTCGATAGCGTCAAGGCCCGACTGCTGGAAGCGGGTTTTGGCCTATTGCGGATCAGCCATTTCCAGTCCCATACCTACGACGAGATGATGGCCAAGCTCGGGGAACTCAAAAAAACCTCGAAGGGTCCGCTCAAGGGTCTGGTGCTGGATCTGCGCAATAACCCCGGCGGTACTTTGCAGGCCGCAGTGGCTGTCAGCGACGCCTTTCTCAAGGAGGGCAAGATTGTTTACACGGAAGGCCGTGTCGAAGACTCCAAAATGACCTTTTTTGCCGGCCCCGACGATGTGCTGAACGGTGCGCCCATGGTGGTGCTGGTCAATGGCGGTAGCGCCTCGGCCTCGGAGATTGTGGCTGGTGCCCTCCAGGATCACAAACGCGGGATTCTGGTGGGCGAGCCGACTTTCGGCAAGGGCTCGGTGCAAACCATTATTCCGATTGCCGGCGAGGGTGCCATCAAGCTCACCACCGCCCGTTACTACACCCCCAAGGGCCGCTCGATCCAGGCCGAGGGCATCGTCCCCGACATCGCGCTGGCGGAGGCCCGGCTGGAGCCGGTCAAGGCGGGTGACGTCAAGCCCATCAAGGAGGCCGATCTCAAGCGCCACCTCGGCAAGCCGGGTGGCGAGGGCGGCGGTGACAGCGGCAACAAACCCTCCGAGCCCAAGGATTATGTCGTGGATACCGCCCTGAACCTGCTCAAGGGACTGGCCCTGGCGCGGGGAGGTAGTGGTTCATGAGTCTATCCCCAGGCAATCCCCGGCTGGTCGATTCCCACTGCCATCTCGATCGCCTCGATCTCGCCCCCTACGCAGGCAACTGGCAGCGGTTTTTATCCGAGACCCGCCAGACGGGGGTGGATCACCTGTTGTGTGTTTCGATCTCCCTGGAAGCCTTCCCGGCCATGCAGGCGCAAGTCGCCGGGGAGCCGGGGATTTCTTTGACGGTCGGCGTCCATCCCAACGAAACCAATGTCCGCGAACCCACGCCCGAAGACCTGGTGACCTTGGCACAGGCGACGCCGGGGGTGGTGGCGATGGGTGAAACCGGACTGGATTATTTTCACGGTGCCGAGGAGGCACGTCCCCGCCAGGCCGAACGCTTCCGCCGCCATATCGCCGCCGCCCGGCACGCCAAACTACCCTTGGTGGTGCATAGCCGGGCCGCCCCCGGGGATACCCTGCAAATCTTGCGAGAAGCGGGGGCCAGGGAGGTCGGCGGGGTGCTGCACTGTTTCACGGAAGACTGGCCCATGGCCCGGGCGGCCCTGGATCTGGGTTTTTATATCTCGTTCTCCGGCATTCTCACCTTTCGCAATGCCGAGACCCTGCGGGACGTGGCTCGCCGGGTGCCGATGGATCGCCTGCTGGTGGAAACCGATGCCCCGTACCTGGCACCCGTCCCGTATCGCGGCCAGTCCAATCGTCCGACCTGGGTGGTGGAGGTGGCGAAATGTCTAGCGGATTTACGCGGCCTGAGCCTGGAAGAGATCGCCGCCGGAACCACGGACAATTTTTACCGGCTATTCCCTGCGGGGGCGGGTTGAGCCATTAGCGGCGCCGGGTGGCCGGACGGGGCGTTTGTTGGTTATCAATGATCCGGTGAACCTGCTCCGACAGGGTTCGAAACGTCACCAGTTGTGCCTCCTGATTGCTGGTTGCAGGCTGGCCAATGAGTTCCATGCGCGCCTCGAAGTAAGTGGTATCTACCTCAAGATCGGTCAAGGAACGTTCGCCCTTGATGGATGAAGGCCGGGAACTCACTTCGAGCAGGGGTGAGCTGACCTCCATCGTCACGGCGGAATCGGGTATCGTAGCGGACATCACCAGATCCTTTGGGAAAACGTCAAAAAAACATCAAAATAACCGGCGGGGCAGGGGGGTGTTTGGCTGACGGCCATGGGGGGCGATTCCGCCTTCAACGTAGGGTGACTATAGCCGGTCTTTTCACGGTTGAGAATGGCACCCGGACAATCCGGCTTTTGGTTTTCGGTTAGAATGGCCAGGGCTGGCGATCCCCCTCAGGTTTCTTGACAAATGAGCGCATGGCGATGAGTACCCTTCTGCAACAACTGCAACAGACCTCTGCCTATTTTGGTGGTAATGGCGCTTTTCTCGAGGATTTGTACGAACACTACCTGCTGGATCCCGCCAGCGTCACGGACGCCTGGCGCCAGCAATTTGCCAGTCTTCAGGCCACTTCCCGCGAAGTGGCCCACGGCCCCCTGCGAGAGGTGCTGGTTCGCCAAGCCCTTGAATCCCGGCCTCGGGTGCCGACCGCGTTCCGGCTGTCGGCCAGCGCCGCGCACAAACAGGCTGCGGTGTTGCGGCTGATCAACGCCTTCCGGGTGCGCGGTCATCAGAATGCCGATGTGGATCCCATTCATCTGCGACTTCGTCCGCCGGTTCCGGATCTGGATCCCGCTTACCACGGATTGACCGAAGACGACCTCGATCAGGTCTTTCACACCGGTTCGCTGTACGCCCCCGACGATTTGAGCCTGCGAGAGATTCTTGATCTGGTGCGGGAGACCTACTGCCGTACCCTCGGTGCCGAATACATGCACATCAACGACACTCGCCAGAAACGCTGGCTCCAAAAACGCCTTGAGGGTTACCGGGGGCGTCCGGAGATGAGTGACGAGGATCGCCGCTGGCTCTTGACCCTGCTTACCGCTGCGGAAGGCATTGAAACCTATCTTCACACGCAGTACGTCGGTCAAAAACGCTTTTCTCTCGAAGGGGGGGAAGCACTCATCCCGATTCTCGACGAGATTATCCAGCGTGCCGGGCGGCGGGGGGTGGAGGAAATTGTCATCGGCATGGCCCACCGGGGACGCCTCAATGTTCTCACCAATATCCTCGGTAAACCCCCACAGGAGATCTTTGCCGAATTCGAGGGCCGTATCGAACACTCGGGTCGCAGCCAGGTGGGTGACGTCAAGTATCACATGGGATTTGCGACCGATGTCGACACCCCCGGCGGGTTTGTTCACATTGTTCTCGGCTTCAATCCCTCGCATCTCGAGATCATCAATCCGGTCATCGAGGGGTCGGTGCGGGCCCATCAACAACGCCGGGGCGATCTGTCCGGTGCCCTGGTCTTGCCGGTACTGATCCACGGTGATGCCGCCTTCGCCGGCCAGGGCGTGGTCATGGAAACCCTTAATCTCTCTCAGGTTCGAGGTTTTTCCACCGGTGGTACAGTACACATCATCATCAACAATCAAATCGGATTCACCACTAGCAACCCTCTGGATGTCCGCTCGACGCTCTACTGTACCGATGTTGCCAAGATGGTTCAGACGCCGATCTTCCACGTCAACGGCGATGATCCCGAGGCGGTGGTATTCGCTACCCGGCTGGCTCTTGACTTTCGCATGGAGTTTCGCAAGGACGTACTGATCGATCTGATCTGTTATCGCCGACATGGCCACAACGAGGCCGACGAACCTGCGGTGACGCAACCCATGATGTACCGCAAAATTCGCGTACACCCCACGGTTCGTGGCATCTATGCTGGGCGACTAGCGGACAGCGGCGTGATGAGCCAAGAAAATTCGGCCCGGCTGGAGGGGATCTATCGCGCCTCGATTGAGCTGGGGGTGGTGGAAGCCCGTCCGGTATTGGCAGCGCTCAAAAAACCCTTCTCGGCCCAGTGGCAGCGGTTCCAGGGCCACCACTGGGATCATCCGGTCGACACCGGTTTCGAGCGTCAACGGCTGCATTTCCTGGCCCACCAGCAGTTGCTGTTGCCCCGGGACTTCGAGCCCCATCCGCGCGTAGCGAAGCTCCTGAGTGAACGGGCCAGGATGGCCGGCGGCATGCAGCTATGCGATTGGGGGTTTGCCGAGACCCTGGCCTACGCGACCCTGCTCGACCAGGGTTATTCGGTGCGCCTGTCCGGCCAGGATAGCGGCCGCGGCACCTTTTTTCACCGACACGCGGTGCTGCACAACCAGGCCAATGGGGAATCCTGGGTTCCCCTGCAACACCTGTGGACGGGTCAGCCACACTTCGTGGTCATCGATTCCCTGCTCTCCGAGGAAGCCGTGCTGGGTTTTGAGTATGGCTATGCCAGTGCCGACCCCGATAGCCTGGTACTCTGGGAGGCCCAATTCGGCGACTTCGCCAACGGTGCCCAAGTCGTGATCGATCAGTTCATTGCCGCCGGCGGGGCCAAGTGGGGGCTGGAATGCGGGTTGGTGCTGTTGCTTCCGCATGGCTACGAGGGTCAGGGCGCGGAACACTCCTCGGCACGCCTGGAGCGCTATTTGCAGCTTTGCGCCAGCGAAAATATCCAGGTTTGCGTGCCTTCCACCCCCGCCCAGATCTTTCACCTGTTGCGCCGGCAGATGATCCGGCCCTTCCGCCGTCCGCTGGTGATTCTCACCCCCAAAAGCCTGTTGCGGCACCCGCTAGCCACCTCGAGCCTGGAGGAATTGGCCAGGGGGTCTTTTCAGACCCTGATCGACGAGACCGATCCACTGAACCGGGAAGCCGTCGAACGGCTGGTGCTGTGTGCCGGCAAGGTCTATTACGAGTTACTGGAGACCCGCCGTCACCACGTCCGGCACGACATCGCCCTGGTGCGCCTCGAACAGATCTATCCCTTCCCCAAGCAGGCGCTGGATGCGCTGCTGACCGGCTATCCCAACCTCCGGACGGTCGTCTGGTGTCAGGAAGAGCCACGCAACCAGGGTGCCTGGGATGCCATCAAACACCGATTGGTCGCACGGATACCGCCCGCGATACCGCTTGTTTATGCCGGTCGCCCGGTCTCGGCCGCCCCGGCCACGGGCTTCCGGCCGGTTCACCTGAGGGAACAGGATCGTCTGATCGCCGAGGCCCTCGATCTCCCCTCACTTCACCACGAGTAACCCTTATCATGAATCATGAGGTTCAAGTTCCGTCCCTGCCCGAATCGATCCGCGATGCCACGATACTGGCCTGGCATTGCCAACCCGGCGACCGGGTTCAAGCCGGTGACAAGCTGGTGGATCTGGAGACCGACAAGGTGGTGCTGGAAGTACCGGCTAGCCTCCAGGGAACCGTCGTGGCCATCCATTGCCCAGTGGGTGCGACAGTAACCGCAGGAACTTGTCTCGCGACACTGACATCCTCCAGCGAGTCGCTGTCCTCACACCCGCCGCCCGTCGCCAGCGTGGCCAAGCCCCAAACACCACCCGCAGCATCGGCGGTGGAAGCCGTTCTGGCCCCGGCGGCCCGACGTCTGGTCAAAGAGCTAGACCTGGATCCCGGTCAAATTCCAGGATCTGGCCGGCATGGCAGGATTCTCAAGTCGGACATCATGACCTATCTCGACAGTACCGAGAAAAGCCAGCCCGAGCAGCATCCGGAAACCCTGGCGGCGGCCTCGCTGGAGGAGCCTGCCACCCAGACGCCCGGCCGCCCCGAGCAACGGGTGCGCATGACCCGGTTGCGGGCGCGGATCGCCGAGCGGCTGGTCGCGGCCCAACAGACCGCCGCGATCCTCACCACTTTCAACGAGGTCAACCTGAAGGCCGTCAACGAACTCCGGGAACGCCACCGGGAGGCCTTTGAAAAACGCCATCAGGTGCGTCTTGGGCTCATGTCTTTTTTCGTCAGGGCAGTGGTCGAGGCGTTGCAACGCTTCCCCATCGTCAACGCCGCGCTGGATGGCGACGAGATCGTCTACCATGGCTATTACGACATCGGCATCGCCGTGAGTTCTCCGCGCGGCCTGGTGGTGCCGATTTTGCGGGATGCCGGTCAAAAATCCTTTGCCGAGGTCGAACGGGCCATCGTCCAATTCGGCGAGAAGGCCCAAAAGGGGACTCTGAGCCTCGAGGAGTTGACCGGTGGCACCTTCACCCTCACCAATGGCGGGGTGTTCGGATCGCTACTCTCCACCCCCATTCTCAATCCGCCCCAAAGCGCCATTCTCGGCATGCACACCCTCCAGCAGCGGCCAGTCGTTGAAAACGGCGAGATTGTGATTCGTCCGATGATGTATCTGGCCCTGTCGTATGACCACCGCATCATCGATGGGCGCGATGCGGTGCAGTGTCTCGTGGCCATTAAACAAATGCTGGAAGACCCGGCGCGGTTGCTGCTACAACTTTAGAGGGCTTCAGGCACTTGCCGGGCCAGTTCCCGAAGGGGCATCCACCAATTTGCCTTCGAGCCACCATTCCAGGCGGCCATCGGGATGGCTCACGGCCGGGCCGCTGCGGTTATGGAGCAGACCGGTTTTGTACCAGGCCTGATAGCCGTCGCCCCGGAGTACCGCTGGGCCGCTTTCTCGATGAAGGCGGCCATTGAGATACCATTCCTGACTGCCATCCGGGAGGATCCGCGCCGGACCCTTTTCACGTTCCAGCGCGCCGTGAATCCGCCATTCCCGGGTGCCGTCGGCATGTACCACGGCCGGGCCGTTGGGTCGATGGAGCTGGCCGTTGAACCACCATTCACAGGAACCATTCGGCTGGATCCGGGCGGGTCCGCCATCATCCCGATGCAGCCGGTCGTGCGCGAACCATTCCTGAACCCCGTCGGCCCATTCGATGCAGCCTTCCTGCTCGTGAATCAGCGGCACCCCATCCTCGCGGCAGCGTATCCCCTCGCAATACCAAATTCGGGTTCCATCCGGCTTGAGGACTGCGGGCCCCCCAAGGCGATGCAGGACACCATTCTGGTACCACTTGCGGGTACCATTGGGAGCAAACCAGGCCGGACCGCCGCCGTCCCGGTGCAGCTTGCCACCCCGGTACCAGGCCTGATGCCCCGTGGGGGCGATCTGCGCCGGGCCCTCCGTTCGTTCCAGGACACCTTGCTGATACCATTCCATGGCACCGTTCGCACGCAAAATCGCGGGTCCACCGTCCCGGTGAAGGCGTCCCTCCCAATACCATTCCTGGGTGCCATCGGGGAGGAGACGGGCCGGGCCATCGGCACGGTGCAGTTCGCCTTGCTGAAACCATTCCATGTCCCCATCGGGGAGAAGACGGGCGGGGCCATCGAGCCGATGCAGTTGCCCTTCGGGGCTGCGCCATTCACGACGGCCATCGGGGAAGGCGAGTTCCTGTTCGCCCAGAAACTCGGTTTCAATGCCGTGGCTCTGGCTGGGGGAGTCATACAAAGTCATGGGTCAGGATCCTCCTGGTGTGAGTAACAAGGGGCTGGTTATATACTCGCGGCTTTCCGGTTTTTTCCGGTTTTTTGATAGATCTTTGGGTATTTTTTCATAAGGGGAAACGTGATGTCTGATTATAACGCCGAGGCCGTCCGCAACCTGACCCTGGTGGGTCATGCGGGTAGCGGCAAGACAACCCTGATCGAAGCCATGCTGGCGGCCGCCGGGGTCATTGCGATGCCGGGGAGTGTCGAGAAGGGCACGACGGTGTGCGATACCGATCCCATGGAACGCGAGTTGATGCATTCCCTGGATATTGGCATCACCAGCCTCGTGACCCAGAACAAACACATCAACCTGATCGACACCCCGGGCTATCCCGACTTCATCGGCCGCAGCCTGGCCGCGCTGGAAGCGGTGGAAACCGCCGTGGTGGTGGTGAACGCCACCGCTGGGATCGAATCCATGACCCGGCGAATGATGGCCGCCGCCAGCAGCCGTAACCTGTGCCGGATGATTGTGGTCAACAAGATCGACGTCCCGGACACCGATTTAGCCGGTCTTACCGAGGCTCTGCAGCAGCTCTTTGGGAAAGAGTGCATGCCGATCAACCTGCCCGCCGGCCAGGGAACGCGAGTGATCGACTGTTTTTTTCAGTCCGCCGGTGACGCCACGGATTTTTCCTCGGTGGCGTCGGCCCACAGCCACATCATCGACCAAGTCGTGGAGGTCGACGAGGCGCTCATGGAAGTCTATCTGGAACAGGGCGAGGAACTCTCCCCCGAGCAACTCCACGATCCCTTTGAAAAAGCCTTGCGGGAAGGGCATCTGATTCCGGTCTGTTACGTCTCGGCCCGCACCGGTGCCGGGGTGCCGGAGTTCTTGAACCTCCTGGCCAAACTGATGCCCAACCCCGCCGAAGGCAATCCGCCTTTATTCATGAAGGGCGAGGGACAACAGATGCAGCCGGTGACCGTGACGCCGACGCCCCATCAGCATGTCCTGGCCCATGTCTTCAAGGTCGTCAACGATCCCTTCCGGGGGCGTCTCGGCATCTTCCGCGTCTATCAGGGTACCCTCGCCCCCAACAGCCAGCTGTTTGTGGGAGATGCCCGCAAGGCCTTCAAGGTCAATCACCTCTATCGTCTCCATGGTGCCGAACAGATCGAGGTTCGCGAGGCGGTTCCGGGGGATATCTGCGCCGTGGCGCGGGTGGACGAGATCCATTTTGATGCGGTGCTGCACGACTCGCACGACGAGGATCACCATCATCTAAAATCCATCGAGTTTCCCATGCCGCTGTTTGGCCGGGCGGTGCGTCCCCTCAAGCATGGGGACGAGCAAAAACTGGCCGATGCCCTGCACAAACTCTCCAGCGAAGACCCCTCGATGCAGGTCGAACACAACGCCGTGGCCAACGAGTTGGTGTTGCGGGGGCTCGGAGAGATGCATGTCAACGTGCTGCTGGCCCGGCTGCGCAAGCATTACCACGTCGAGGTCGAGGCCCACCCGCCGAGCATTCCTTACCGGGAGACCATCACCGTGGCGGCGGAAGGTCACCACCGTCATAAAAAGCAAACCGGCGGGGCCGGCCAATTCGGCGAGGTCTTTTTACGGGTGACCCCCCTGGCCCGTGGTGCAGGGTTCGAGTTTGTCGACGATGTCGTGGGCGGCACCATCCCTGGCCAGTTCATCCCGGCGGTAGAAAAGGGTGTCCGCCAGGCTCTGGCCGAAGGGGCTGTGGCGGGATATCCCATCCACGATGTGCAGGTCAGCGTCTACGAAGGCAAGTATCATCCGGTGGATTCCAAGGAAATCGCCTTCACCACCGCCGGCCGCAAGGCGTTTCTCGACGCCATGGCCAAGGCCAGGCCGACGGTGCTGGAACCCATCGCCCAGATTGAGATTACCGCTCCCGGCGGAGCCGTGGGTGACCTGGCCGGAGATTTGTCATCGCGTCGCGGCCGGGTCAGCGGCACCGAGGTTCAGAACAATGGCCAGGTGGTGATCCGGGGCGAGGCACCTCTGGCCGAACTCGAGGGCTACGAATCGCGGCTCAAATCCATCACTGGCGGCGAGGGGCTCTACCGTCTCAGCTTTGACCGCTATGAGCCGGTGCCGGCCCACATCCAGCAGCAGCTCACCAAGCATTTTCAGATCAAGGACGAGGACTAAAACGAGCAGCCCTCCGTCCAGTACGCAGGGTGGGTGTCTTCCACCCACCCACCCACCCACTCAAAACAACCCGTGCGGACACCCCATGCCCACTCTCCTCCGCTTCGCCGCAAGTATCGACAAACTCAACCGTGACATCGGCCGGGCACTGGCCTGGCTGCTGCTGTTGGCGGTGCTGGTCAGCGCGACGGCATCGACCTTGCGTTATGCCTTCAGTTGGGGTTCCAACGGCCTCATCGAACTGCAATGGTTTCTGTTTGGCCTGACCTTCCTGTTGTGTGCCCCCTGGACTCTCCAGGACAAGGGCCATGTGCGGATTGATATTATTTACAGCCATTTGTCGCCACGCGGCCAGGCGCTCATCGACCTCCTCGGGGGACTTTTTTTTCTGCTCCCCTTTTGTTTGTTGGTAGGGGTGGATGCCTGGGGATATTTTGGGTTGTCCTGGCAACAACGCGAGTTTTCCCCGAATCCGGGCGGATTGCCTTGGTGGCCCATCAAGTTGGCAATCCCGGTGGCCTGTGCCTTGCTGGGTGCCCAGGGGGTTGCCGAAAGTCTCAAGGCGTTGGCGGTTCTGATGGGTTACCCGCCAGCCGTTGCTAAAAATCACAAGGAGTGACCGCCGATGATCGAGTCACTCGCTCCGCTGATGTTCTCGGCCTTAGTCGTGTTTTTACTGCTGGGGTACCCCGTGGCGTTTTCCCTGGCGGCCGTGGGATTGGCCTTTGGTGGCATCGGCATTCACCTGGGTTTGCTGACCCCAGCTTTGCTACAGGCGCTGCCAGACCGGATCTTCGCCATCATGAAGAACGAAATCCTGCTGGCGGTGCCCTTCTTCACCCTGATGGGGCTGATTCTGGAACGCAGCGGCATGGCCGAGGATTTGCTGGAAACCGTCGGCCAACTGTTTGGCCGCCTGCGCGGCGGGTTGGCGTATGCGGTGATTCTGGTCGGGGCCTTGCTGGCCGCGACCACCGGCGTGGTCGCGGCCTCGGTGATCGCGATGGGACTGATCTCCCTGCCGGCGATGCTGCGCTATGGGTACGATCCCCGCCTGGCGGCCGGTGTTATCGCCGCGAGCGGTACCCTAGCCCAAATTATTCCCCCTTCGCTGGTGTTGATTGTCATGGCCGATGTGTTGGGCCAGCCGGTTGGCGACATGTACCAGGGGGCCCTCCTGCCGGGTCTGATGCTGGTCGGTTTTTACCTGCTGGCGGTGGTTCTGGTCGCCTGGCTCCGTCCGCAGGCGGCTCCGGCATTGCCGGCGACCGCGCGAACCTTGCGGGGCCTGGCGCTGGTTGAATCGGTGTTGCAATCGCTGGTGCCTCCCCTGGCCCTGATCTTCCTGGTGTTGGGGACGATTTTTATTGGCTGGGCAACCCCCACCGAAGGCGGGGCCATGGGGGCGGTGGGGGCACTGGCACTGGGCCTGGTCAAAAGACGCCTGAGCTTCGCCCTGCTCGGTTCGGCGCTGCGCGCCACCGCGAAAATCACCAGCTTCGTGATGTTCATCCTGGTGGGTTCCAGCACCTTCAGCCTGGTGTTTCGAGGCATCAATGGGGATTTGTGGGTGGAACAGCTGTTAAGCGAACTGCCCGGCGGCACTCTGGGTTTTTTGATCGTGGTCAACCTGATGGTTTTCCTTCTGGCCTTCTTTCTGGATTTTTTCGAGATCGCCTTTATCGTTATGCCCTTCCTGGCACCGGTGGCACAAAAGCTGGGTATCGATCTGGTTTGGTTTGGTGTGCTGATCGGCCTTAATCTGCAAACCTCCTTTTTGCACCCGCCGTTTGGTTTTGCCCTGTTTTATCTGCGTTCGGTGGCCCCGGTAACGCTCAGAACCAGTCAGATCTACTGGGGAGCCGTCCCCTTTCTGGCCATCCAGATCCTCATGGTGGCCCTGGTGGTGGCCTTCCCGGGGCTGGTGCGGATCGAGACAACCAGGATCCTTCCAGCGCTACCCCGACCCATCACCACAGAAACCTTGCCAGCCGGTGGCGGGTTGCTGGATAGCCCGGAGTTTCAAAATTTCTACCTGAAACCGGAGGCGAAATGACCCTGTCCGGGGTTGGCACACGATGCGGTTCATCGCCTCATCGCGTACCATACTCCACACTCCAGGCTACCTATTACCACGAGGATTTTTGATGAAAGCAAATATAGGGTCGATGATGAAGCAGGCCCAAAAGATGCAGGAAAGCCTGCAAAAGGCCCAGGAACAGTTGGCCAACGAGGAAATCACAGGAGAATCCGGCGGCGGCCTGGTCAAGGTCACCCTCAATGGCAATAACGAGGCACGCCGGATCCATATTGATCCCTCCCTGATGGGAGACGACCGCGAGATGCTGGAGGATCTGGTGGCCGCCGCCATCAACGATGCCGTCCACCGGATTGCCCAAAAAAAGCAAGAAAGCATGAGCGGTCTGACCGCCGGTCTGGGCCTGCCACCCGGCTTCAGTCTGCCGTTTTAAGGCTGACAGCCCGGCGCGGCGCGGTAAAAAACCTTGAACAACCGGCCTCTCCTTTACCAGCTGATCGAGGCCTTTCACTGCCTGCCCGGGGTGGGGCCGAAATCCGCCTAGGAGCCTGTCTGACTTAGGTCGGCATTGGTCACGGACAATCTGATCTGAGTCAGCAAGTTGTTGATTTATAAACTGTCGCGGCTTAAGTGGGTAGCCAGGATAGCCGCCGGACTTTGCCGGGGCCCTGTTAACCCGCCATAACGGTCTCGACCTCGGCCACTGAGCGCGGCAAGGCGGCGCTGAGTACTTCGTGGCCACCCTTGATGACCATCACATCGTCTTCGATCCGAATACCGATGTTCCAAAATTCCGGCGGGGCCTGCTTGGCATGGGCCGGCACATAAAGACCGGGCTCCACCGTCAGCGTCATGCCGGGTTCCAGAAGCCGCCATTCGCCATCGATCTTGTAATCCCCAACGTCATGGACATCCATCCCCAGCCAATGACCCGAGCGGTGCATGTAAAACCGCTTGTAGGTTTCCTTGCGAATCAACTGGGGCACCGAGGAACCCTTGAGCAGCCCCAGGGATTTTAGCCCCTTGGTGATGACGCGCACTGCGGCGTCGTGGGGATCGTTCCAGTGATTGCCGGGCTTGATCTGAGCGATGGCCGCCTGCTGGGCCTCCAGAACCAGTTCATACAGAGTGCGCTGGGGATCGCTGAATCGCCCGTTGACGGGGTAGGTGCGTGTGATGTCCGAGGCAAAACACTGGTATTCACAACCCGCATCGATCAAGACCAGATCACCGTCCTTGAGGAGATCCCGATTCTCGTTGTAATGCAGGATGCAAGCATTGGCACCGCCACCCACGATTGGCGTGTAGGCCTGACGGGTCGCACCCAGCATTGCGCATTCGTGTAAAAACTCGGCTTCGAGCTGATATTCCCAGAGACCGGGACGGCAGCTTCGCATGGCCCTGAGGTGTGCCTGGACGGATATTTCTACGGCTCTACGCATGCAGTCCAACTCGGCCTTGGATTTATACAGCCGCATCTCGTGCAGATAGTGATCCAGGGCGATAAATTCCAGCGGCCCACGGATACCCGAACGGGATTTTAAGCGCAGGTGGCTGATCCAGTCCGCCAACCGCCGGTCAAGATCCAGGTTGCAACCCATCGCATAATAGATCCGCCGGGGTTCCTCCAGCATACGCGGCAGGATTTCATCTAGATCGGTCATGGGAAAGGAATCGTCGGCCCCATACTCTTTGCAGGCTCCTCCCTGGCCGACACGAAGGCCATCCCACAGCTCCCGTTCGGGGTCTTTCTCGCGGCAAAACAGGATGTATTCGGCGGATTTTCGGCCGGGGATCAAGACTGCCACGGCCTCGGGTTCCGGAAAACCGGTCAGATAATAAAAATCGCTATCCTGACGATACGGGTAATGGGCATCCCGATTACGGATGGCATGGACTGCGGCCGGGAGGATGGCAATGCTCCCCGGTTCCATCATCTTCATCAATTGCTGGCGACGACGTTTGAACTCGCGATGGGGCACGGTATTTCGATCCTAGGAGCCTGTCTGGCTGAGTGAGTTGATACCCATGAGTCTTTTCCCACTGGGCAATGGAGGGGGGGTCATCAATAATTTCATAAATAATCAAATAATCTCCAAAGTGAGTTAAAGAAAACCATCGGAATGACTATGCTAGGCAATAATATTGGCGAAAGCGAGTGATAGAGAATTGAATCCTGTGAATTTATCTGGCCAGGTAGCGCTCGTGACGGGTGCAGCGCGACGGATTGGCGCGACCCTGGCAGCTGGGCTGCACGCCACGGGGATGCAGGTAGCGCTGCATTACCGGCACGCCCAATCGGAGGTTTTTGCGCTCCAGGCCCACCTGGAGGCTAACCGGCCGGCCAGCACCGCCGTGTTTCAGGCGGATCTCGCAGATAGCGCGGCGCTACCGGCCTTGGTAGCCGCAGTCATCGAGCGCTTTGGACGCCTGGATCTGCTAGTCCACAACGCCTCAAGTTTTTATCCCACCCAGCTCGGGGAGACTACGCTCGAACAGTGGGAAGATCTCATGGCGAGCAATCTTCGTGGCCCTTTTTTTCTGACCCAGGCCGCCCTGCCCTATCTCCGTGCGACCCGGGGCAGTCTGGTGCATCTGCTCGACATCCATGCCCGCCGACCGCTGCGAGGGCACGCGGTGTATTGCGCCGCCAAGGCGGGCGCGGTCATGCTGGTCAAAGCCATGGCCCAGGAACTGGGGCCCGAGGTGCGGGTCAACGGGATTGCCCCAGGTGCCATCCTCTGGCCCGAGAATCCCGCTAGCGAGGCACGACAGCGGATGATTCTAGAACGCACTAGCATGCATCGGGCCGGGACGCCGGAGGACATCTGGCTGGCCTTGCGGTTTTTAGTCTTCGATGCTCCCTACATGACCGGTCAGGTATTGACCCTCGATGGCGGGCGAACCCTCTACCAATAATCCCATCCGCGCGGCGTCTCCTGTACTCTACTCGCCACGCTGTACTATTTTTGCCCTTTTCGTCCCGTTCTGGCCCAGGTGGTTGACGCCATGTTCAAAAACTTTTCTTTATGGATCAAAATTCTGTTGATCGTGACCCTGGCCCTCCTGAGCGAGGCGGCGTTGCTGACCTTTTCGGGCCTGCGCAATCTTAATGAGCTGATAGCCAGCTTTGAACGCCGGGATCTGGAAGATCATTTCAGTCAGGTCATCGCCAATATCGCCGGCGAAACCCGTCTGGCGACAGCGCTGAGCGTGCTGGTAGCGAACCTGCCGACGATTCAGGAACACTTCGCCGCCAACGACCGCGAGGGTCTCAAGGCGCAAACCTTGGCGGCCTACGAGGCACTCAAGACGGCGTATGGGATCGATCAATTTCAGTTCCACACCCCGCCAGCCCTGTCTTATCTGCGGCTCCACATGCCGGAGAAATTCGGCGACGATCTATCAGGCTTCCGTCATACCGTGGTTCGCACCAATGAAACTCAAAAATCCACTGCGGGTCTCGAGAGCGGCGTAGCGGGACTCGGGCTGCGCGGCATCGTGCCGGTATTTCATAAGGATAAACACCTGGGTTCGGTCGAATTTGGTATGGGTCTGGGCCAGCCCTTCTTCGCGGCTTTCAAGGCCCAGTACGGTGTGGACACGGGCCTGTACGTCCCGGATGGCGATCATTTCAAGACCCTTGCCTCGACTCTGGGCAACGAACCGCTGCTGTCGCCCGATGCGCTGCACAGAGTCATGGCAGGTGATCACCTCCTTGAATACCGCGAGGTGGCGGGCAAACCCCGGGCGATCTACGCCGGGGTGATCAATGACTATTCCGGCAAACCTCTCGGCGTCATCGAACTGGCAACGGATCGAAGCTATTACAAAACGGCGATCGAGACCCTCCGCGACACGACCTATAAGCTGGGATTTGCCGCGCTGGTGCTGGGTCTGCTGCTGGCTTGGCTGACCAGCCGAGGTCTGGCGCGCCGGATTGGGGCGGTTTCTGCGGGTGTTCAGCGCATCGCTCAAGGGGATTTGACCGTGCAGGTGGCGGTCACCGGGCAAGACGAGATTGGCCAACTGGCCAGTGCCACCCAAACCATGCAGCGACAACTGCATGATTTGGTGGCCCGGATGCGCGATAACGCGCTGCTGGTGCAGTCGGCGGCCCGCGAGATCGCGGCCTCCGTCGAAAACCAGGCGGCCACCTCTAGCGAGATGTCGGCCTCGGTGGCGGAAATCACCGCGACCATGGAAGAGTTCTCGGCCACCTCCCATCACATTGCGGACAACTCCCGGTCGGTGGTGGAGATTGCCCAGCACACCTGGGACAACAGCCGCCAGGGTGCCGACGGGATGCAGATGCTGCTCTGCAAGATGTCCGATATCCGCGCCGACAACCAGCGCAGTCTCCAGGAAATCGTCGAACTCGGCAAAAAGTCCAAGGAGATTGGCAAGGTGATGGAGATCATCAACAGCGTGGCCGATCAGACCAAGCTGATTGCCTTCAACGCCGCCCTCGAGGCGTCCAGCGCTGGCGAGGCGGGGCGGCGGTTTGGTGTGGTGGCGGCGGAGATCCGCCGACTGGCCGACAATGTCACCGAATCAACGAGCGAGATCGAGAAACGGGTGAACGAGATCCAGGATGCCATCAGCCGCCTGATCGTCACCTCCGAGCGGGGGGC
>JBAXSA010000014.1:0-20288 GCA_037130945.1 Pseudomonadota bacterium
GGGCATCCGCTGGACTGATCCAGTCTGCATACCGTTGCGGGGGCAGCACAGGCTTTTGACCTGTTTCCCGTTTCACCCGGCAGCACGCCAGGCACCTCGAGGCGGGCCGGATTGTAGCTGAGGACAGTGGTTTGGGCTATCCTTCAGCGTCTTCTTTCCCGTTTTTTGATTATCCCGGAGTCTGTCATGAGTCCCCGTCATCACTGGATCATCGCCCTGAGCCTGTTTTTTTTGTTGGCCGCGACTCGCGCCAGCCATTGGGGCTCGGAGTGGCTGTTGCCCGACGCTTCCCTGGCCGTCTTTCTGTTCGGTGGCCTGACGCTGGGTACGGCCGGCTGGTTTGCCGGGCTGTTTTTGCTAGCCGCCGGATTCGACATCCTGGCCGCCAGGACGGCCCTGGAAGTCGGCTGGTGTTTGACGCCGGCCTATTGGGGATTGTTGCCAACCTACGGCGTCTTGTGGTTGGCCGGGCGCTGGCTGGCTCGCACCCCTGAATTGCCGGCGAGCCGTTACGCGGGAGTGGGATTGGTGGCGGTGACCCTGGCCTTCGCCATTTCCAACCTCACTTTTTGGGCCTTTTCCGGTCATTTTGGCGGAATGGATCTACTCGCCTACGCCCGCGAGGTGGCCTTTTATTTCCCGCCTTACGCGGGTGGCGCGGCGCTATATCTGGCGCTGGGTTGGCTAGTGTGGCTGTCTTTTGACAGCGAGAGAATCCCCGATTGCCGCAGCCAATAAACTGAATTGAATTGAATTGAATTGAACTGATTAGCGGAGACCTATTGACCATGCAAGCTGCCACTGACGCCATTGAATCCCGGTTACATCACCTTGAAAAGCATCTGGCTCAGGAAAATCCCGTGCTGCTCAAGGCGGTTCAGAGCTTTCGCAAACTGGATCGCGTGGCCCAGCGGATGGGTCTGCTGCCCTGGGAGGAATCCTTCGCGACCCGGATCTCCTGGTGGCCCCTGATTGCTATTCTGGGGACTTTTTCTGCTGGTAAATCCACCTTCATCAATTCGTATTTGGGTCAGAAGCTCCAGCGCACCGGCAACCAGGCGGTGGATGACCGCTTCACGGTGATCTGCTACAGCCATGAGCAGACCTCCTATGCCCTGCCGGGCGTGGCCCTGGATGCCGATCCCCGGTTTCCCTTTTTTCGGGTCTCTCGCGACATCGAACAGGTGGCCGCCGGCGAGGGGGTGCGAATCGATGCCTACCTGCAACTGAAGACCTGTGCCAGCGAAAATCTGCGCGGCAAGATCCTCATCGATTCGCCGGGTTTTGATGCCGACTCCCAGCGCGATTCGACCCTGCGCCTCACCGAACACATCGTCGATCTCTCGGATTTGGTGCTGGTACTCTTCGATGCCCGTCATCCCGAGCCTGGGGCGATGCGCGACACCCTGGAGCATCTGGTGGCGCGTACCATTCACCGGCCCGATGCCGGCAAGTTTCTGTTTATTCTGAACCAAATTGATACCGCTGCCCGCGAGGACAATCCCGAAGAGGTCATTGCCGCCTGGCAGCGCTCCCTGGGCGACAAGGGGCTTACCACAGGCCGTTATTACGCGGTCTATGATCGCGAGGCCTCGGTGCCGATCGATGATCCGACCCTCAAGGAGCGATTCGAGCGCAAGCGGGATGTGGATTCGGAGGAAATCTACGGTCGCATCCGCCAAGTCGGTGTGGAACGGGCCTACCGGATCGTCGGCACCCTGGAAAAAACCGCCCGGGACATCCAGGACAAAGCCGTGCCGGCTTTGAATGAGGCGCTAGCCCAGTGGCACCGGCTGGTGTTGCGATGGGACGCGGTGATTTTGGGCATAGGCACCTTGGTGTTCCTATATCTTCACCTCAGTGGCGCGCTGAAAGGCCCGCTCAGGATCCTCGAAAGCGTGTTGGGTAGCAATTTCTGGTATGGGTTGGGGGGGCTAATGGCGGTTTTAGCCCTAGTGGTGCATTTCACTTTTCGCACCCTGATGACCCACTGGGTGGCCAAACAATTGCGCCAGCGCCCCCCCCTATTCAGCGTCGGCAATGCCTTAACTCAGGCCTTTCTTTACAATACTCGCTCCATTCATAGCCTGTTCTTTGCTACTCCGAAGGGCTGGGGCGGGCGGGCGCGGGGTCACATCCGGGACGTTCTGCAGGACACCAACCGCTATGTCCAGCAACTCAATGACCGCTTCACCAATCCCTCGGGGGTCTCACGGCATGAGTAACGACTTGCGTATTGGAATCGACCTGGGTGGTACCAAGATCGAAGCGATAGCCATGGACTTGCATGGCGTGGAACTCCAGCGACTACGCTTGCCCACCCCTGTCAACGACTATCAGGCGGCTTTGCGAACCGTGGCCACGCTGGTCGCCGAGATCGAGCAGGAATTGGGCGGAAAAGGCCAGGTGGGGGTGGCTACACCAGGCTCTCTGTCGCCCACTTCAAACCGGATGCGCAATGCCAATTCCACCTGGCTCAATGACCAAAAGCTCGACCGGGATCTCATTCGCATCCTCAAGCGGCCGGTTCGCATGGCGAATGACGCCGATTGTTTCGTCCTGTCTGAGATACGGGATGGTGTCGCACGTCATGCAAAATCGGTTTTTGGGGTGATTTTGGGTACCGGCGTGGGAGGCGGTATCGCCATCGAAGGCCGATTGATGCTAGGCCACAACCGGATTGCCGGCGAATGGGGACACAACCCGATGCCCTGGGCCAAGATCGGCGAATTTCCAGGCCCCGACTGTCATTGTGGCAAGCGGGGGTGCATCGAGACCTTTCTGTCGGGCCCCGGACTCAGCGAGGATCACTGGCGGGCGACCAGTGATCGTCTCTCTCCCCAGGAAATCGAACAACTCGCGTGCCAGGGTGACGAACGGGCCGAGACCAGTCTGCGGCGTTACGAAGACCGTTTGGCCCGGGGACTGGCTTCCGTCATCAATGTACTGGATCCCGAAATTATCGTGCTGGGGGGGGGCTTGTCGAATCTCGCACGACTTTACGGCAGTATCCCGCAACGCTGGCTGGAGTTCGTCTTTTCCGATCAGGTTACGACGCGCCTGCTACCCCCGCAACATGGCGATGCCAGCGGGGCCCGCGGAGCCGCCTGGCTGTGGGACGAGGCGAGTTCCGGCTAGTTGGCACCTGCGGCGTTACCCGGCATTTGGGGAAAAAGACCATGTCCTCCATTGAAAATCCCGTCCTGTCCCCTGCCCGCATTGTGCCACCGCCCCATCCTCAATGGCCGGCATTGACGGAAGACCAGCGCGAGGCGCTGCGGGCAGAAGCCAGGGAGCGCCTCAAAATCCTGCGCGCCAAGCTGGTGGCACATTACTACACGGATGGGGAACTCCAGTTACTGGCCGAGGAAACCGGCGGCTGCGTAGCGGACTCCCTGGAAATGGCCCGGTTTGGCACTACCAGTGACGCTGATACCTTGGTGGTGTGCGGGGTGCGCTTCATGGGCGAGACCGCCAAGATTCTCAATCCCGAAAAGCGGGTGCTGATGCCCGATCTGGCCGCCACCTGTTCCCTGGACGAGAGCTGCCCAGTGGAGGCATTTTTACAGTTTTGCGATCATCACCCCCATCACACGGTCGTGGTCTATGCCAACACCAGCGCGGCGGTCAAGGCGCGTGCCGACTGGGTGGTGACCTCGGGGATCGCGCTTCCCATTATCACGCACCTGAAGGATCGGGGAGAAAAGATTCTGTGGGCACCGGATCGCCACTTGGGCCACTACATCCAGCAGGTCACTGGCGCAGACATGCTGCTCTGGCACGGCAGCTGTGTGGTTCATGAGGAATTTCAGAGTGTCGCTCTCGAACGGCTCCGGCGTCTGCATCCGCAGGCCGCGATCCTGGTTCATCCCGAATCTCCGGCGGAGGTGATTGCCCAGGCCGATCTGGTGGGTTCCACCACCGCCCTGATTCAGGCGGTCAGGGACATGGATCGGCCAGAGTTTATCGTCGCCACCGACGAGGGGATTTTTTGGAAAATGCGGCAAATGGCCCCCCGAAAAACCATTCTCCCGGCCCCTACCGGTGGCGTTGGCGGGACTTGTGAAAGCTGTGGCCGTTGTCCCTGGATGGCCATGAACGCACTGGCCAATCTGGTGACGGCGCTACGCCGCGAAGGGCCAGAAATTCACGTGGATACAGACATCGGCCGCCGGGCGCTAAAACCCATTTTGCGTATGCTGGATTTTGCCAAGCATCATGGCATGGGTTTTCAGCAGCCGGGAACCCACGCTTAATCCTCTGGAAGGTTCGAATGTTTAACTATCCCGATATTGACCCGATCGCGCTTGTGATGGGCCCTTTTAAGGTTCACTGGTACGGTCTGATGTACCTGACGGGGTTTTTGCTGGCCTGGTTTTTGGGCCAGCGGCGGGCGGCCACGATCAGGGGTTGGGATAACACCCAAGTCGAGGATTTGATTTTCTATGGTGCCTTGGGGGTGATTCTGGGCGGCCGGCTGGGTTACATGCTGTTTTACCAATTTCCGTCCTGGTCGAGTGATCCCTTGGCGCTGTTCCGGGTCTGGGAAGGCGGTATGTCGTTTCATGGCGGGCTGTTGGGGGTTCTGGTGGCCACCGCCCTCTTTTGCCGCAAGCATCACAAGGGCTTTTTCGATGCCGCCGATTTCGTAGCACCTCTGGTACCGCTGGGATTGGCCTTTGGCCGCTTGGGTAATTTTATCAATGGCGAGCTGTGGGGCGGTTTTGTTGCCCAGGCCGGTTGGGGGGTGCGGCTACCCTGTGGACGTTTCCCCGCGTATTGTCCGGGCCGTCTCGAAAACGTGGCATGGAGTCTGCCGGTTCATCCTTCGCAGTTGTACGAGATGGCACTAGAAGGTGGGGTGCTGTTTGTACTCCTCTGGTGGTTTTCATCTCGATCACGCCCTCGCCGGGCGGTGTCCGGATTGTTTTTGCTGGGCTATGGGGTGTTTCGTTTCGCGGTGGAATTTGTCCGCCTGCCGGATCCCCAGTTGGGCTATCTGGCGTTTGGCTGGGTCACAATGGGTCAAGTCTTGAGCCTGCCGATGATTCTGGTGGGGATTCTGTTGTTGGGAATGGCCTACCGGACACGGCCGGTCATGCCCTGATGCAGCCCTATCTCGATCTTTTGCGGGCGGTGCGGGAACGCGGGGTGATCAAGGCCGACCGGACTGGCACCGGCACGGTGAGTCTATTCGGCTGGCAGATGCGTTTTGATCTGTCGCAGGGTTTTTTTCCCCTGGTGACCACCAAAAAACTCCATTTCCGTTCGATTGCCTACGAACTTCTGTGGTTCTTGCGGGGCGACACCCATATTCGCTATTTGCGGGATCACGGGGTCACGATCTGGGATCACTGGGCCGACGAGCGGGGGGAATTGGGCCCCATATATGGGCAGCAATGGCGATCCTGGAAAACCCCGGAGGGTGGTACCATCGACCAGATGGCCCAGGTCGTTGAGGCCATTCGCCGCAATCCCGATTCCCGGCGTTTGATTGTCAGCGCCTGGAATCCCGCCGATCTCCCCCGGATGGCCTTGCCGCCCTGCCATCTGCTGTTTCAGTTTTATGTCGCCGAGGGGCGACTCTCCTGTCAGCTCTATCAGCGCAGTGCCGATCTGTTTTTGGGCCTACCCTTTAATATTGCCAGTTACAGCCTGCTAACGCGGATGGTGGCCCAGGTGACCGGACTTCAGCCCGGCGAGTTTATTCATACCTTGGGGGATGCCCATCTGTATCGCAACCACGAGGCCGAGGCCGACCTGCAACTCTCACGTTCTCCGTTGCCCTTGCCACGTCTGGATCTCAACCCCGAGGTTCGGGATCTCTTCGCCTTCCGCTACGAAGATGTCGCCTTACGGGACTACCAGGCCCATCCGCCCATCAGGGCCGCAGTGGCCATCTAGTCCCCGGAGAGAACACTGGATTACAATGGATTCGGCACCCACCATATCAACAGGGCTTGGCAGAGGATCTCAAAAATGGCAGAAAAATACCGCCTGGTAACGCGCAGCGATTTCGATGGTTTGGTCTGCGCAGTTCTATTCAAGGAACTCAATCTCATCGACGACATCAAGTTTGTTCATCCTAAGGACATGCAGGATGGCCTGATCGACATCGGTCCGCGTGACATCAGCACCAATCTTCCCTATGTGCCGGGCTGCCACCTGGCCTTTGATCATCACCTGAGCGAGGCCCTGCGAAACAAACATACGGTCAACTACATCATCGACCCCAATGCCCCTTCGGCGGCTCGGGTGGTCTATGACTACTATGGTGGTGCCAACCGTTTTCCGAGAGTTCCCTACGAGATGATGGTGGCGGTGGACAAGGCCGATTCGGCACAATATGACATCGAGGACATCCTCTATCCAGACGGCTGGGTGCTGCTCAATTACCTGATGGACGCTCGGACAGGTCTGGGGCGTTTTAAGCAATTTCGCATCTCGAACTATCAGCTGATGATGGCGCTGATCGACGACTGCCGCAGGCATTCCGTGGAAGAGATCCTGCAACTACCAGATGTCCGGGAGCGAGTCGATGTCTACCGGTCTCACGAAGAACCCGCCAAGTCGCAGATCCGTCGCTGTTCGACGGTTTATGACAACCTCGTGGTTCTGGATCTTCGGGAGGAGACCACTATCTACGCCGCAAACCGTTTTATGATCTATGCCCTGTTGCCCATGGTCAACATTTCGATCCATGTGCTGTGGGGCGTTCGCCAGCAAAACACGGTGTGTGCAGTTGGCAAATCGATTCTGAACCGCGATTCCAACACCAATGTCGGTGCCTTGTGTTTAAGCTATGGCGGGGGAGGGCACCTGGCGGCTGGAACCTGTCAGGTGGCCAATGCCGATGCCGAACGGGTACTCAAGGAATTGATCGCCAAGATTATTGCGGACGGTTAGGACACCATGGAATGTCCCGGTTCTATGGCTCAACCCGCGCTGTCGATCCTGGCCGCTGTCGCGGACAACGGCGTCATGGGGTACGCGGGCCGTCTTCCCTGGCAGCTTCCGGATGATCTTCGCCGTTTCAAGGCCATTACCCAGGGAAAACCTTTACTGATGGGACGGCGAACCTGGGAATCCTTGCCGGGACTGTTGCCTGGGCGGGCGCATTGGGTTCTGACGCGGAATCTAGACTATCGGGCACCGGGTACCCAAGTGGTTCATTCCCTGGCCGAGGCGATGGAATCCGTCCGGACCCCCGAACTGATGGTGATGGGTGGCGCGGAACTGTATGCCGAGTGTCTGCCGCTCGCCCGTTGTCTTTACCTGACCCGGATTCACGCCGCCCCGGTGGGAGATACCTGTTTTCCCTCGTACGATGCCGGTGACTGGCGCGAGATCGAGAGCATACCGCACCCCGCCGATCCCCGTCATCAGTTTGCCTTTACCTTTTCAACCCTGATTCGCCGAGAATCTTTCCCTTAATTTCCCTTAAAACACAGCCAATTTTCTGGAGCTTTCACACCATGAATGCCGATGAACGCAATCTGCTTCTCAATTTTCTCAATGAGCTACGTCAAGTGGGTGCCATCGCCAAGGATCCCGAGGCGGATGGCATGATCCGCAACGCCTTGGCCAACCACCCCAGTGCCCTCTATCTGCTGGTGCAGAAGGCCTTGATCCAGGATCAGGCATTGCGTAATGCCGCCCAGCAAGTCGAGGAATTACAGGCGCGCGTCGCGCAGCTGGAAAGCGGCGGCGGGCAGGCCGCGACTGGTGGCGGTTTTCTGTCGGGCGGTGGTTGGGGCAGCCGTTCAGCCGCCGCGCCTGTGATGCCATCCGCTTCTTCGTATGGCGGTTACCCGCCCGCAGCAGCAGCAGCACCGGTTCAGCCTCCCGCGCCCGCCTCGAGCGGTGGCGGCTTTCTGCGTACTGCGGCGGGGGTGGCTGCGGGGGTGGCCGCCGGTTCGTTTCTGGCCGGCGGGATTTCCAGCCTTTTCAGCAGTGGCAGCAGCAGCGGTTCTTCCGACGCCAGTCAGGGCGGCGGTTTCCTGGGAGATCTGGGCAGCAACCTGTCGGAAGGCGTGGATTCCCTCACACAAACCGTCACCCAAACGGCCGAAGAATCGGGCGGTTTCTTCTCGGGCTTGTCAAACCTGTTTGGTGGTGGCGAAGGCTCCTCCGGGGATGGCGGTGGGGACGATTTTTCCTCGGAGGTCTAGTCGCTGCCATGTTTCAACCTGATCTGCACGGTTTTCAAAGGGTCTTATTGCTTGTGGGTCTGATATGTCTTGGCGGCTGCGTGGGATTACCGGGTACCCGCGCCGACGAGCTGGACAACACCGCGCGTACCTACCTAAAAGCCCTGCGCTGGGGTTCCTACGAGTCCGTGGCGGTTTTTCATCACCCCAGCAAGCTGCACCTCGATGCGGACTATTTTGCCCAGTTCAAGGTTGTCAGCGCAGAACTGCTGCAACCCCCCGTGCCCGAAGAGGGACGGGCCCAGCAAATCGTGGAGATTGCCTATATGCGAACGGATCAACAGCGCATCCGTTCCCTGAAGGTTCAGCAGACCTGGGTGTATGACAGCACCCGCAAGATCTGGTTGCTGGACGCAGATCTGCCACCCATGCATTGACAAGAGTTACGAATCGACAACTCGAAAACCCGCACGTTCCACAGCAACGGTCAACGCCCCGCGATCCGGCATCACACCGCGTACCCAAACCCGCCCGCTGGCCAGATCTGGCCGGGCCTCCTCGACCCCCGCCACGGATTCGAGACTACGCTTGACGTTGGCGACACAATGCGGGCAGGTCATGCCTGCCACTTGCAGGCTCAACTCCCCCTTCTGTTCGCTGATCTCTGGAGGCCTCCAGCGGTGCAACAAGCGACGGACGATGAGGCCCATCAGGAGAAGCGAAACCAGTCCTGCCGATAGAATCTGAATGGCATCAGCGCCTGATTCGTGGTGGTGGTGGGTGACCTGAGAGAAAGAATCCCCCAATAAAAAATCAAAAAGCCACCCCAGCAGGAGGCTCATCACCGCCACCACGCCGAGATAAATCGCCATCACCCGGCCCCCCAGGCCCCGATAAACTGCGCCGATGGTCGCCACATTGGTGGTCGGGCCCGCCAGCAAAAACACCAGGGCCGACCCGAGCGGCAGACCCGCCTGAATTAGCGAGGCGGCAATCGGCACCGAGCCCGTGGTGCAGACGTACATGGGGATTGCAATCAGCAGCATGAGCAGCATCCCGCCCATTCCACCCACCCAACCGAGGCTCGCGAAATAATCCGGCGGCACCCAGGTGGTGATGAGCGCAGCCACCACCACACCCGCCAATATCCAAAGATCAATGAGAGCCAGGAGATCAAAGAGAGCAAAACGCACGATTTCTTCTAGTCGGCTCAGCCAACCGGTTTTTTTACTCTCAAGCCGGACGACGACAGGCGGCGGGGCTTCGTT
Source organism: Pseudomonadota bacterium (assembly GCA_037130945.1). Taxonomy (GTDB): domain Bacteria; phylum Pseudomonadota; class Gammaproteobacteria; order Chromatiales; family Chromatiaceae; genus JBAXSA01. Next base: position 9,419 of record JBAXSA010000014.1, read on the forward strand.
CTTTACCAGCAGGTTCACCAACAACCCGCCCAACAGGCCAGTCACCAAGGCTGCGGCGACCTTGAACAGGGCAAAGGGCCAGCCCAAAAACGAGGCACTGACCAGAATCGAATCGACGCCGGTTTGCGGCGTGCTGATGATGAATCCGGTCACCGCTCCCTTCGATGCCCCCTCCCGGCGCAACCCCAGACCCGTGGGAATTACGCCGCAAGAGCAGAGCGGCAGGGGAATACCGATCAGCACCGCCCGCAGGACACTCGGAAAATCGACGCGGTTCATCTGGCGGTGGATGACCCCCTCGGGCACCCAGACATGCAGCAATCCCGCGAGAAACAAACCGAGCAACAGGGAGGGTGATAGATCCAGCAGCACCTGCCAGAGATTGGCGAAAAATAAATTCCACATGATTCTAATCTCGCCTAGGGTGCCAGGTTGTCGAGGATGGCGCGTTTGACGGCGGCCAATTCTGCGGCCACCGTGATCATCGGCGAACGGGCCTGCTGGATGGCGGTATCGGGATCCTTGAGCCCATGACCGGTGAGCGTACAGACCACCTGGCTGCCTTCGGGAATCTTGCCCGAGCGAATATCCCGCAGCGCCCCGGCGATTGAAATGGCCGAGGCGGGCTCGCAGAAAATTCCCTCCCGCTGGGCCAGCAGGCGTTGCGCGGCGAGAATCTCCTCGTCACTACATTCGTCGAACCAGCCGCCGGAATCCCGTTGGGCGGCGACGGCCTTGTCCCAGGACTGCGGATGGCCGATCCGGATGGCGGTGGCGATGGTTTCCGGGTTTTCCACCGGGTGCCCACGCAAAAAGGGCGCAGCGCCGCTCGCCTGATAACCCGCCATGCGGGGCAGATTGGCGGCAGGGCCCCTGTGGTGATACTCGGTATAGCCCATCCAGTAGGCGGAGATGTTACCGGCATTGCCAACGGGCAGACAGTGGACATCGGGAGCGCGTCCCAGTGCCTCGACAATCTCGAAGGCGGCGGTCTTTTGGCCTTGCAGCCGGTAGGGATTGATGGAGTTGACGATGGTCACCGGGGCGTGATCCGCGACCTCTTTCACTAGGGCCATACCGGCATCGAAGTTGCCATGAATCTGAATCACCACCGCCCCATGCAGCATGGCCTGGGCCAGTTTGCCCATGGCGATCTTGCCCTCGGGAATCAGCACAAAGGCCGCGATGCCGGCGCGTGCCGCATAGGCCGCCGCCGCTGCCGAGGTGTTACCGGTCGAGGCGCAGATAATCGCCCGGCTGCCTTCCTCAACGGCCTTGGTGACGGCCAGGGTCATCCCCCGATCCTTGAAGGAACCCGTGGGATTCAGACCCTCGTATTTGACATAGAGATCCACCGCCCGATCCGTGATGCGAGGAATATTCTGCAAGCGAATCAGCGGGGTATCGCCTTCGCAAAGACTAATAATCCGGGTATTGTCGCGGACTGGCAAACGATCCCGGTAACGGTCGATGAGCCCAGTGTAACGAGGACGCAATGACATGATAAAATCTCCCAGTAAAAAATTTAGTCTGTTTTTTATGGTGTCTCCAGCCCGCCTACCCACACCAACGCGATGGCACCCCGGCGAAACACGACTTCGGACGGCACATCTCCCAGCAGCTCGCGCAACTTGTCGAGGCGATCAATCCGTACCAGCGCAAGTTCCCCCGGGCGAGGCTCCCGGAGCGGGACGACCCCCTGCCGGTAAACGCTAAAACTGGGCTGCCGGGTGCGGAAGGCCACCGTCGGCACGTCGAGTAGCTGGGCCCGGAGACCGGCTTCCTTCACCGGTGTCTGTGTGAGTTCCGCCACCACTGGCAGCACCCCCTGGAGTACCACCAGGAACTGTACCACACCCGCCCCCAGTGCCCGCTCCCAGGGTGCCAGACGTGGCCAGAAAGTCAGTCCCGCAAAAGTGATGAATCCCCCCATCACCACCCAGCGATAGCCTCCGGAAAATCCTTCGGGTGCCTGCTGTAACAAGGCCTGCCAGGTGATATCTGAAATAGGGATCCACTGCACGGCCTCGGGCAGAATCGTGAGAACACCCAGCAACACCCCCAAAGGCCAGAGGGCCATCAACCGCCCTGTCAGCGCTTGGCGATGGCGAGCCATGAGCAGGCACAGTGGCGTGGCCCCGTAGAGCAGATAGTGCGGCAGTTGGGTGCTGGATAGCGAAAAGAGCCCCAACACCACCAGGAACCACAACCACAAAAAACGCTCCAGGGGATCTTGCCAGGTGCTTTGCCAAGTGCTGATCGCCTGTCGTCCCACGTTCCACAACCAGCCGCTAAAAGGCATCAGAAAAACCGGCAAAACCATCAGATAATACCCCAGGTGTCCCCCATGGCCCTGAAGCGTTTCGGTAAAACGGCCGATGTTTTCCTTAAACAGCAGAGCCTGTAAAAAACCCGGCCCCTGGGCGCGATAGACGGCCACGAACCAGGGTGTCACCACGGCCACCCACAGCAACCAACCCAGCGGGTGAAAGGCGGCCCGCAGAAACCTAGACAACTCCCGGCGGCTGGCAAAATACAGGATCCCGATCAGGCCCGGCAAGATCAGGGCCACAGGCCCCTTGGTCAGCATCCCGAGCGCCATCCACAGATAGACTCGCAGGAGTGTCTCGCGATGGGGCGTCACGGCATGGCGATAGAGGTCGAACAGGGTCAGCGCCAGCCAAAGATTGAGCAGGGCGTCGGCGGTCGCGGCCCGGCCGATGAGGTTTGGCAACAGGGACAGACTCAACAGCAGGGCCGCCAGCACCCCGTCCGACCGGGTTCCAAACTGGCGGCCAAAACGATACAGAGCCCACATCCAGGCACTGGCCGCCAACGCCGACGGCAAACGCAGTGCCCACTCATTCAGGCCGAGCCCCATGACGGCGGCCGCCTGCAGCCAATAGGTCAGAATGGGTTTGGCGGCGCGAGGCTCGCCATTGAGCGTGATGGCCACGAAATTCCCATTGGCCACCATCTCGCGTGTGGCCTCGGAAAACGCCCCCTCGTCGTAATCCGCCAGTGGAAAGCTCCCGAGTTGCCAGAAGAAGGCTAGCGCCACCACCCCGGCCAGAATCCAGGGGTGCAACCAGCGCTCCGGAGGCGGCGAGACGCCGGACGATGGATCAGTCATGATTGATCCTCCGGCTGTTTCCAGGCGAGTCCCTCGGACGGTGGTGCCAGTGGCGCGAGGTGAGTCCCCCGCACCAGGAGTTCCGCCAGAACCCCGGTGGTGAGAAACTGCACCGCCGCGATCGTGCAGACCACACCCAGGGTCAGCAGGGGCCGGGTGCCGATGTTTTCCCCCAATCCCCACTTGAGCCAGGCCAGATAACTCAGCAATCCCGTCCCCACAGCCCCCAGGGTGAGACCAATACTGCCAAAAAAGTGGCCCGGCCGATCTCTAAACCGCAGGAAAAAAAAGGCCGCCAGAAGATCAATCAGCACCCGGAAGGTGCGCGAAATTCCATATTTTGATTGACCGCGAAGACGGGGGCGATGCTGCACGCGGGTCTCGCCAATCCGCGCCGGATCAGTCACCGTCGCCACCCAGACCGGGATAAAGCGGTGCATCTCGCCCAGCAGCCGAACCGCACGAATCACCTCGGCGCGGTAGATCTTCAGGCTACAACCATAATCCTGAAGGCGCACCCCGGTGACCCAGCCAATCAGCCGGTTGGCGAGGAAAGACGGCAACTTGCGCAACCACCAGCCGTCCTGACGGGCGTGACGCCATCCTTGGAGTAGATCAAGGTCGCGCGCCAGGAGTTCGGTCACCATTCGCGGAATATCCGCCGGGTCGTTCTGCAGATCCCCGTCCAAAGTCGCCAACAACAGCCCGCAGGCTGCGTCGATACCGGCCTGCATGGCGGCTGTCTGGCCACGGTTGCGCCACAACCGCAGCACCCGCACATGCGGGCCATGCCGAGGTGCCTCGATGGCTAGTTGCTGCGCTGTCCCATCACGGCTGCCGTCATCGACCAGAATCAGCTCCCACGGGCCCTGGTAACCCGCTAGTCCCGCATGAATGGCCGCCAGCAAGGGGGCGACATTCTCGGCCTCGTTGTAAAGAGGCACGATGATCGACAGGCTAGGGGCATCAGAGGTCATCCTGTTTTTGCTTACCAATCCCCTCGCGGCAAGCGGAAGATATCCGGATTGGCGGGATCGGCGACATAAAAAAGTTGTAATGTGGTGGGGGTGAAGTCGGGTTTGTCCGCCTTCGGGTCTTTGCTTTGACTGCCACGCAGGAGTAGCAGCACCATCCGATCCTGCTTGTCGGTTCCACGGAAGACCAGCACGCCTTCTCCGCCGGCGAGCAGCGCGTTGCGTGTGACGTTGTCGGGCGCAAATCCGCCGGTCTCAAAATGGTTGCCGAGCAAAGTGGCATCGGCGGCCAGTTGTTCGGGTTTGATGGCGGGATCGGTGGCCTTAGACCAGATCACATTCACCTGTATCAATTTTTTCTTCGAGTAGCCCAACACATAGACCACTTGGCCCGTCCCCCCCTGCGGCAATAAATCCGGCACCTTAATCGTCAAAACCCGGGTTCTGTCAGTCGGGTTTTCATCGGTCTTGATGGCCTCTTTCTTGACAGAAAAATCCTTGATTATGGCCTTGCGAACCTCTTCCTCGGCCATGCCGAAATGGGCGGATCTAAACCCCATGACTTCAGCGGGTGGAGCCGCATTATTGGCGGGTTCGTCGGTCACTCCGGCCAGCGGAAGCGTGGTCATCAAGCATAAAATTACGATGCGCCACAAGGGAGACATGGATGCCGGGCGACCCCACGGCCCGTTAGCGAAACGAAGCGCCTGGTGTTTTTCGTCAGTGTGCGTAGGCATGGTCATTATCCCTAGAGTAAATAAGTGCCGGTCTTTCCCGGTGGTCAGCCTGTAAGGGCCATCTGAATATCATCCGGGCTTTCATGACCCAGCGTATAGGATATGATGCCGCAATTCCAGCCAGAGACGGTGACCTCATGCACCCGATTATCAACATTGCCACCCGTGCCGCCCGCGAGGCTAGCCGCATCCTGATGCACAGCTTCGAGACACGCGACAGCCTCGAAGTCACCGACAAGGGTTTTAATGACTTTGTCAGCGAAGTGGATCAGATCGCCGAGCAGGTGATTATCCGGGAACTGCGACGAGCCTACCCGCACCACGGGATTTTGGGCGAAGAGGGCGGCCAGGACGGGGAAGGGGATGAATATCAGTGGGTGATCGATCCACTGGATGGCACCACCAACTACCTTCATGGCTTTCCCCAATTTTCCATCTCGATTGCCCTCAGGGTGCGTGGCCGGGTGGAGCATGGCCTGGTGTACGATCCCCTGCGCGACGAACTCTTTACCGCCAGCCGCGGGGCCGGTGCCTTGCTCAACAACCGGAGACTTCGAGTTACCGCCCGCCAAGGCTTAAAAGGGGCTCTGTTGGGCACGGGTTTTCCATTCCGCGACCATACGCACCTCGATACCTACCTGAAGATGTTCAAATCTCTGCTTCGTGACACCGCAGGGATTCGCCGCCCCGGTTCGGCGGCCCTGGATCTGGCCTATGTGGCCTGTGGTCGGCTGGATGGATTTTGGGAATTGGGCCTGGCCGAGTGGGATTTTGCCGCTGGTATCCTGCTGATTCAGGAGGCCGGTGGTCTGGTCACCGATCTGGCGGGCGGCGACCGCTATTTTGAAACCGGCAACCTCGTGGTGGGGGGGCCGCGCGTCCACCAGGCCATGCTGAAGTTGATTCAACCCTGTCTGGATGAACACCTCGGGGCTTAATTAAGGGCTCATCCATGCCGCAACGAGCCTCTCACACACATCGGGCCGCCGGGCTTGCCGTGCGTCTGGCGGAACGGCTGGGGGGGTTGGGCTGGCGGTTGGTCACCGCCGAATCCTGCACAGGCGGCTGGATTGCCAAGGTGTTGACCGATCTCCCCGGCAGCAGCACCTGGTTCGAGCGGGGTCTGGTGACCTACAGTCATCAATCCAAGGTTGAGTGTCTCGGGGTTCGCCCCGAAACCCTCCAGCAACATGGCGCAGTGAGTTCGGAAACCGTATGCGAAATGGCGTTGGGGGCACTGAAAGGTTGCCAGGTTCAGGCGGCTCTCGCGGTGAGCGGCATCGCGGGGCCTGGCGGCGGTAGCCCGGACAAACCCGTCGGCACCGTCTGGCTGGCCTGGGCGATGGATCCCGTGCCGGGAGACTCACACCCCTCGGTCGCCACCGAATGTGTCCACTGTCTGGGCAGTCGCGATGCGGTGCGAATTCAGGCCGTGGTTTACGCCCTAGAGGGCTTGCTCGGACGCTTGCCCTGAAGATCCCGCCATTACGCCTGTTCTTTGCCCTCTGGCCAGACCCGGTCGTCCGGCAGGCCTTCAGGGACTGGCTCGAATCGCTGGGAGCCGCCCCGGAGGCTGTTCAACACCCCGAGGATCTGCACATTACCCTGGCCTTTCTGGGCCAGGTTCCGGCGGCCATCCTACCCTGTCTGGAACAGGCCGCCGCAGGACTCAACACTCGCCCTTTTGACCTGAGACTCGATCAGGTGGGCTATTGGCCCGCGCCCAAAATACTCTGGTGCGGCCCCAGCGAGCCCCCCTTGGCTCTGCTCGATCTGGCCCAGGGTCTGCAAGAGCGTCTGGTGACCTGTGGCATTTCCCCCGAAGGACGCCGTTATCAACCCCATGTGACTCTGTTGCGAGAGGCCCAAGGCCTGCCCGATCCCCTGCCCACCCTGAACATCCCCTGGGTCGTCAGGGACTTTGTGCTGGCCGAGACCCTCTCCGGTGTTCGGCCCCATTACCGGGTACTCAAACGCTGGCCACTGGGGAAATCTTAAACCGGGGTTCGCCAGGCCCGCCACAGGTTCAACCCCGGTCGAGCCAGTCGAGCAACTCGCCGGGGGTTTTAATACCACCATCGGCACCCCAGCAGTCTGGTTGATCCTGTTCGTCCAGATAACCAAAGAGTGCGACCAGGGTGCGGGTACCGGCGGCCAATCCGGCCTGGATGTCGCGCTCGGCGTCGCCGACGACCCAACAATCCGCAGGCAGAATCCCGAGTTGACGGCAGGCATAAAAAATGGGTTCCGGATGAGGTTTGGCGTGCAGAGTCGTATCACCGCTCACGACACAATCCGGGGCCCGCGGCATCGGCAGGGCCTGCATCAGGGGATCGGTGAGCCAGGCGGGCTTGTTGGTGACGATACCCCAGACGATCCCGCGTTGATCCAGTGCCTCCAGGAGCGCCGTCATGCCGGGAAAGAGACGGGTGTGGCGAGCGAGATTGGCCTGATAGCAGGCCAGCAAATCGTGACGGATGGCGTCATAATCCGCATCCCCGGGGCCCAATCCAAAGCCCAGATCGATCAGGGCCCGGCCACCGTGAGACACGCGGGGGCGAATCCGCTCAAAGGGCATGACCGGGCGATCCCAGGCCAGCAGGGTTTGATTCAGGGCGTAGGCCAGATCCTGGGCGGTATCGGCAAGGGTGCCGTCGAGATCAAACAGGACACCGCAGCGGCGCGAAATCGGCATGTCAATCCACAAGGCGGCGGCAGGCCATGAGATAATTCACATCGCAATCTTGGCCCAGGGTGAATTGCCGGGTCAGGGGATTGAAGACCAGACCGCTCAGGTCGACGGCGGTGAGGCCGGCGGCCCGGAGCCATCCGTGCAATTCCGAGGGCCGGATGAACCGGGCATAGTCATGGGTGCCACGGGGCAACAGCTCGGCGAGGTATTCGGCACCGAGAATCGCCAGCAGATAGGCTTTGAGGTTGCGATTGAGGGTGGAAAAAAACACCCACCCGCCGGGCCGGCACAGGGTGGCACAGGCACGAACCACGGAGGCGGGATCCGGGACATGTTCCAGCATCTCCAGGCAGGTCACGCCGTCGAAGACTGCGGGTTGTTCGGCGGCCAGGGTTTCCACCGCCACGCGCCGGTAGGTCACAGTCACCCCGGATTCCAGCAGGTGCAACTCGGCCACCTGGAGCGGCCCCTCGGCCAGATCGATGCCGGTCACCTCGGCCCCACGCAACGCCAGGCCCTCGGACAGCAATCCGCCGCCGCAGCCGACATCGAGCATCCGTCGGCCCGAGATGCCCGCCAGGCGCTCGATATAATCCAGCCGCACTGGGTTGATGTCGTGAAGTGTCTTGAATTCGCTGGTGGGATCCCACCAGCGGGCGGCGATGTCATGAAACTTTTGCAGTTCACTGGGATCTGCGTTCAGGGCGGCGGTGGTCATGGATAATGGATCCTTCAAGGGCCATTGAGAGGGGGATAATGGGGGCGTTGGGTCTTTGCGATCTTTGTCCCACATTCCCCTCACGTCAACCCGTAGTAAACTGCGTCTCCGGGACTAGATGATAAAGGTACACCACCATGAGCTGGTTTGAAAAACTAATGCCAAGCCGCATCCGCACCGATTCGGGTAACAAGCGCGGCGTGCCCGAGGGGCTGTGGACCAAATGCGGAAATTGCAATGCCATTCTCTACCGGGCGGAGATGGAACGGAATCTCCAGGTCTGTCCCAAATGTCACCATCACGCCCGTCTAGGTGCCCGGCAACGGCTGGATTCCTTTCTGGATCCAGAGCCTCGGGACGAGATTGCCGGGCTTCTGGAGTCCGCTGATCCCCTCAAATTCAAGGATACCAAACGTTACAAGGATCGCCTGGTCGAAGCCCAGAAAAAAACCGGGGAAAAGGAAGCCCTGATCGTGGTGCTGGGGCGGCTCAAGTGTCTGGATCTGGTGGTCTGCGCCTTTGAATTTGAATTCATGGGCGGATCGATGGGATCCGTGGTGGGCGAACGATTCGTCCGGGGGGCAACGCTGTGCCTGGAACGGGGGATTCCCTTGGTATGCTTTGCCGCCAGCGGTGGCGCGCGCATGCAGGAATCGCTGTTTTCCCTGATGCAGATGGCCAAAACCAGCGCCGCGCTTGGCAGGATGCAGCGTGCCGGTATTCCCTTCGTATCGGTATTGACCGATCCGACGATGGGGGGCGTGTCGGCCAGCCTCGCCATGCTGGGTGACCTCAATGTCGCCGAACCCAATGCCCTCATCGGTTTTGCCGGACCCCGGGTGATTGAGCAAACGGTTCGCGAAATCCTGCCCGAGGGTTTTCAGCGCAGTGAGTTCCTGCTCAAGCACGGGGCCATCGACATCATTCTCGACCGCCGCGACATGCGCGACCGGCTCGCGACCCTGCTCGGCGTTCTCACCCACCAAATCCCTGGCTGAGGGTTTTCAGACTTGCCTACGGGTATGCCCCAAGGTCTGGCGGCCTGGCTGGCGTGGCAGACCCGGTTGCATACACCGGCCATTGTGCTGGGTCTCGAACGGGTGCGGGCAGTATGGACGCGGCTATCCCCCAGAGCTAGGCCGCTACCAGTCATCACGGTAGCCGGCACCAATGGCAAGGGCTCCACGGTAGCGTTTCTCGAGACCCTGTTGACGACCGGCGGCTATCGGGTGGGGGCCTACAGTTCCCCGCATCTATTGCGCTATACCGAACGTATCCGGCTGGAGGGCCGGGCCGTCGATGAGCCGAGCCTGTGCCAGGCCTTTGAGCGAGTCGAGGCCGCCCGCCGGGAGGTTCCCCTGACTTATTTCGAATTCGGCACCCTGGCGGCGCTTGATCTGTTTGCCAGGGCCGCGCTCGACGTCTGGGTGCTGGAAGTGGGGCTAGGCGGACGGCTGGACGCGGTGAACCTGATTGATCCCACTATTGCGGTGGTGACGAGTATCGGCTTCGACCACCAGGACTGGCTGGGTGATACGCTGGATCAGATCGCTGTGGAAAAGGCCGGTATTTTTAGATCTGGCCGTCCGGTGATCATCGGCCAGGCGGACGCCCCTCGGGTCTTGCGGCAAGCGGCTGAGACTCTGGGTGCCCCCTGTTGGCAGGCAGGCCGTGACTACCAGGTAGATCGCCGGGCCGGCGGCTGGGATTGGCAAGGCCCGATGTCCATCTACCCTCATCTGCCATTACCGGGATTGCTTGGCGAGCATCAGATCGCCAATGCCGCTGGTGCCCTGATGGCTCTCGACTGCCTGACCCACCTCCCACTCGACACCGCTGCGATTCACATGGGTTTGACCGCGACCTACCAGCCCGGCCGTTGCCAACGATATCCTGGCCCCCCCGCCTGGATTCTGGATGTGGCGCACAATCCCCAAGCGGTGGCGGCGCTGGCGGAGGTGCTGCGGACGCTGCCCTGCCAGGGGCGGACGTTGGCGGTATTTTCCTGTCTGGCGGATAAAAATCCCCAGGGTATGGTGGGTCTTCTGGTCGATATCGTCGATTATTGGTACCTAGCCCCGTTGCCGGGCCCGCGATCCCTGCCGGGGGAGGCGCTCCAGGGAGCTCTGCAAGCCGTGGGCATCTCCAACCCGTCGCGGTGCGGCAGCTTCTCCCAAGCCCTAGCCGAGGCTCGCCAAGCGGCGGATCCCGCCGACCGGATCCTGGTTTTTGGTTCTTTCCTGGCAGTGGAAGAGGCGTATAAGATTATCGAGGACGCTGCCATTGCAAAGGGTTGAAAAGTGTACTAGCCGGCAGGGGCTTTCTGCTGATAGAATCCGTCGCTAGTATTTTTTACTATCAACGCGCCGTTAGCTCAGGTGGTAGAGCATTTGACTTTTAATCAAGTGGTCGATGGTTCGAGTCCATCACGGCGCACTAATAAAATCAATGAGTTGCAACGATTTTAGAAGAACCGTGTTGCTGCCCCGTGACCAAATCGTGACCGGCATCCAAAACCGCAACCGCCGATCTTGCCCTCTCAGGAGCGAGATGAGCATAGCGTTCGGTCATGGTTACCGTTGAGTGACCCAGCACGTCACGCACCTCATAAATGGG
>JBAXSA010000015.1:0-20137 GCA_037130945.1 Pseudomonadota bacterium
ACCGGCAATTGTGTGGTCACCGCTGATCAGGCGGGAAGCACCACGTTTGTACCTGCACCCCAAATCACCCTGACACTACCGGTTACCTTGACGGCCGCTTGTGGTAGCGATAATGGCCAATCACTGACCGGCCCGCCAGTCAACCTGTGCAGTGCCGGAACCGCCTCCCTGGTGATTGGCGATGGCCCCTGGGCCTGGCGATGCGTGGGAACCGATGGTGCCGTGGCGCAATGTAGCGCCAGTGTCAAAACCTTCACCCTGACCGCTAGTGCGGGCACTGGTGGCAGCATCGATCCCGCCAGCGTGACCGTCAAGGCCGGAAAAACTCCGCATTTCACCCTGACGCCCAGCGCCGGCAATGGTGTAGCCTCGGCCAACGGTTGCGGGGGAACCCTGTTTGGCACAATCTATGTGGCCGCGCCGGTGTCTGCCGATTGCCATATTGACGCGACCTTCACCGCGGGTGTTCTGGGTGTCGCTCGCACCGGTTCGGGTCGTGGCCAGGTCACCAGCGCCCCGGCCGGTATCGATTGCGGAACGGCCTGTCGCGCCACACTGCCCCTCAACACCCTAGTGACACTGAGCGCCACCCCGGCCCCCGGCTCCGTTTTCGGTGGCTGGAGCGGAGATTGCGCCACCAGCACCGCACCCCAATGTACCCTCATGCTCGATCAGGCCAAGGGAATTTCCGCCCGTTTCGTGGCCTCCCTGTCCCTCACTGTCAACCGGCGAGGGCCTGGTGCCGGTACGGTCAGCGCCAGCGATGGCGCGTTTCAGTGTGGCGATCTTTGCAGCACCGTCTACCCCGCACCCACTACGGTCACCCTGACCGCTCAACCTGATGGGAACTCGGCCTTCTTTGGCTGGGGCGGCACCTGTGCGGAGGCGGGCAAATCGCTCACCTGTCAGGTGTCAGTCACGCAAGCTCAGGAAGCCACGGCCTCCTTCGTACCCGTTGATGCCCCCGATCTGCTGTTTACCCCTGCGGAGGGTATCAGGGTTCAGGAGGGGGGTACCCCAGCGGTATTCCAGGTGTGGCTCAACCGCCTGCCCACGAGTGTCGTCTCCGTGCCTGTGCAGCCCGTCAACGGTTATTGCACTGTCGCGCCCAGTGTACTGACCTTCACCCCGGACAACTGGGACCAACCCCAAACCCTGACCGTCCAGGCAGTAGATGACGATCTGGTCAATGGCTCCCGGCCCTGTACCCTGATCACCGGCGTTATGCAAAGTGACGATCCGCTGTACCGGAATGTCGATCCACGCGATCTCCCGGTGGCCGTTCTGGATAATGACGGCACCCCGCATCTCTCCCTCAAACCCGCAGGTGCCATCGAGGAAGGCCGACCGGCGGTGTTTCAGGTCATTGCCAGTGGCGCAAATGTCAATCCCAACCGGGTCATCCAGGTCGGTTACCGGACGGTGGATGATACCGCCAAGGCTGGCGTCGATTACCAGGCCACCCAGGGCATCCTGCGAATTGAACCTGGACAGACACTGACAATCGAGGTTCCCACGCTCGATGATGCCATCAAAAATGGCACCCGATCCTTCCAGTTGGAGCTTCATACCGCCCAGAATGGCGTACTCGACGACTTCAAGCAGCCGGCTTTTATCCTTGACAACGACATTCCCCCGACCCTGAGTGTGGGGGATGTCACCGTGATTGAAGGCAATACCACGCCTCGGAATGATGTGGGCTATACCTGGATGGTCTTCCCGGCCTATCTGACCCCGGCCAACCACACCCAGCCGGTAACCGTTCAGTTCACTACCCTGGATTCTCCCGAGGGATCCGGGGCCGGTTTTGCCCATTCCGGCACGGATTACCGGGCGGTCAGCGGCACCTTGACCTTCGCCCCTGGCGAGAACCTCAAGGAAGTCATCGTGGGTGCGATTGGCAACACCCTGCCTGAGGAAGACAAGTTTTTCCTGGTCGACCTTGCCAATCCCCAGAACGCCGTGTTGGGCCGCAGCCGTGCCAAGGGCATTATCCTGGATGACGATGGCTCGGATAATATTTCGAGTACCGTCGAGGATCTCGCCCCCAACCAGGGTGATGGCGACAACGACGGTATCCCCGACAGTCGCGAGATGGGTGTGGCCTCGCGGCCGACCGCCACTTCTGGAGGTGACTTCTTCACCGCGCGTGTGGATAAGGGGCCCGCAGGGGGGGCTTGTGAGCGAATTCTCGACGTGACCGCGACCCAGGTGGCGGATATTCGTTCCGATCCCGGCTTCGACTATCCCGCCGAGGCGATGGCGTTCCAGATGGATTGCCCGGAGGTCACCATCACCCTTCTCTTCCATGGTATTAGCCTAACGGACACCACCGGTTTTTCGTTGCGCAAGTACGATGCCCAGCAAAGAATCTGGTTCACAATGCCCGATGCCCGCTTGAGTGTCGTCCATATTGCCGGCCGCTCGGTACTCAAGGCGGTCTATACCCTTCAGGGCAATGGCCGGGGAGACAGCTGCCCCGAGGCTAATCGCATCTGCGATCCCGTTGGCCCCGCCAAGAGCCAGGGCGGCGGTGGTGACGGCGGTGGTGACGGTGGCGGTGGCGGCGGAACGGTCATCATCACCACCGCCGTACCCCCGGCCCTATCCGCAGCGGCACTGATATTTGGCGACGGCCAGGGGATTTTTATTCAGGATGGCAGCCAGCAAACCCTGACCCTCAGCAATCCCGGCACGGTGAATCTGGATATCCAGGCTCCGCAAGTACAGGGTGAAGGCTTCTTGGTGAGCCGCAACTGTCCCGCAAGTCTCACTCCCAACGCGAGCTGTGCGGAGCAAGTCCGCTTTCAGCCCGGACGGCTGGGGCCATTTAGCGCCACCTTGTTGATTCCCAACAGTGCCGAAACCACCCGGGTGCCACTCTCGGCTCGCGCCCGCGCACTCGACGGCCAGATGCCGGTGGACATCACGGTCACGGGTACCCCCAGCACCCTGAGATTGGGGATCAACGTACCCGCAGAGGATCCCACCCGGGCCTTGACCACCGGTAATCTCTACCTGGGGCTGTTGTCCAAAGGAATCCTCTACCTGCATGACGGCCGCCAGTGGCAGCCTTGGGGAGGAGATTTTATGCCGGTCTATGCCAGTGGTGTGACGCCGGGTCAGAGGGTTCAACTGACAAGCCTCGACTTTAGTCCCTGGCTGGGCCAGGACGCCCTGGTCTATGCGGGTTTTGGCGCTGATGCCTCGGAGGTTCTCCAGGGACGATTCCGTTTGATCTACGTCGTGCCGCGTGACGATGCCCTACCCCTCTTGGTGCCGGACGCCATGCCCCGTGGGGCGGGTACCCTAGAGGTCAGCAGCAACGTCTCGGGAGCGCTTCAAGCACTGTCGGTACGCGGTAGCCTGACCCTGCCCGCTGCCGATGTCGGCAAGATATCCTCGGTCTATGTGCTGGCCAATACCCGGAATTCATCACCCAATCCACAGTGGTGGGCACTGGGTTCACAGGGTTGGACGCCTTGGGTCTCAACCCAGACCCCAGCCTATTTTAGCGGTTCCCTGCCGGCACGGATCGATGTGCCACTGAGCGACCACACCGATCTGAGTAGTCTCGACGGTACCGAGGTGTGGCTCGGCTACGGCCAGGATCCCCTGGAAATGCTGCGGGCCGGACGGTTGCAGTTACTCTATATCGTTCCGTAGCCTAAGCTGTTCTCTTTCTGAGGCTCTATTGATGTCCTACCAGGTTCTGGCCCGCAAATGGCGACCGCGCCGCTTCGATGAACTCGTGGGTCAAGAACCCGTGGTTCAGGCGCTCTGCAATGCATTGGATCGGGATCGCCTGCACCATGCGTATCTTTTTACGGGCACCCGCGGGGTCGGCAAGACCACCCTGGCCCGGATCCTCGCCAAGTCGCTGAATTGCGAACAGGGGTTGAGTTCGCGCCCCTGTGGGGTGTGCAGCACCTGTCAGGAGATCGATCAGGGGCGCTTTGTCGATCTCCTGGAAGTCGATGCCGCCTCCCGCACCAAGGTTGAGCAGACCCGCGAGCTGCTGGAAAACGTGCCCTTCGCGCCGGCCAAGGGGCGCTATAAGGTGTACCTCATCGACGAGGTTCACATGTTCTCGACCAGCAGTTTTAACGCGCTGTTAAAAACCCTTGAGGAACCGCCAGCCCATGTCAAGTTTGTGCTGGCCACCACCGACCCTCAGAAGGTTCCGGCCACCGTCCTGTCCCGGTGCTTGCAGTTCAATCTGAGCCGCCTCCTGCCCGAACGTATCTCCGGTCACCTGGAGCGGGTGCTGACCGCCGAGGGGATCCCCTTTGAAGCCGGTGCTATGCATCTGCTCGCCCGGGCTGCTGATGGCAGCATGCGGGATGCCCTTAGCCTGCTCGACCAGGCGATTGCCTTTGGCGGTCATCAGGTACTGGAAAGCGAGGTTCGTATTCTGCTCGGTACGGTGGTGCGCGAGATGGGTTTTTTGCTGCTGGGGGCGCTGGCGCGTCAGGATGGCCGAACCCTGCTGGCCGAAATTGCCCGGATGGCCGATCAGACCCCGGATTTCACCCTCGCCCTGAATGAACTGCTCGGGTTGCTGCACCGGTTGGCACTCTGGCAACAGGTGCCCGAAGCCCTGGACTCTGATCCGGCGCTGCGGGATGCCTTGACGCCCGTTGCCGGGCTACTATCCCCGGAAGAGGTTCAGCTGTTTTACCAAATCGGCTTGATGGGACAACGGGATCTGGCCCTCGCGCCGGATCCGCGCATGGGTTTTGAGATGGTTTTGTTGCGCATGCTGGCTTTCCGGCCAGTGACTGCGGGTGGAGGCCAAGCGTCTCCCCCGGCGGTGTCCGGACGGCGTCCGGGTTCGCCGCTGTCAAACCTGGCGCTTTCCCAGGCGGCACCACCGCCAGCCGTGACGGAACCTCGGGTGCGTCCCGTTACAGATCACGCGGTTGACTGGTATCCGGTGGCGGCGCGTTTGCCGGCGGGGCTGGTGTCCGAGCTGGCCCATCACTGCACCCTGGTCTCCTGGAACGACCAGTGTCTGCACCTTTGTCTGGATCCGCAACACGAACACTTGCGTAATCCGGCCACCGAGGCGGGCTTGCGTCAGGCTCTGGGGTTGGCGGCAGCGGTCGCGCTCATCATCGAATCCAGGGCCGACCCCCGGATTGAAACCCCTGCGAAGCGCCGCGAGCGTGAAACCACGGCGCGTCTCCAGCAGGCCCAGCAGCGCTTTGAGGCGGATGATTTTGTGAAATCCGCCGGCGAGCTATTGGCGGCGCGCATCCTGCCACAGACGATCCGCCCGCTGGATGCCTGAAAATAGCTTGGCCAGCGACAAGCCAGAGACGGGGCTGGCCGATCCAGGCCCCTGGTGCCTTGCCGATTTTCAGTACGATCTGCCAGCGGATCGCATTGCCCTGGCACCCGCCGCCGTGCGCTCGGAAAGTCGGCTGTTGTGCCTGGATGGTGCCACGGGACATCGCGAGGATCGCCGCTTTTGGGAATTGGTGGAACAGTTGCGGCCAGAGGATCTTCTGGTCTTCAATGACACCCGGGTACTCAAGGCCCGCCTTTGGGCCCGCAAGGAGACCGGCGGACGGGTGGAGATCCTGATTGAGCGGCTGTTGTCGCCGCAGCGGGCCTTGGCCTTGCTGCGGGCGAGCAAGCCACCCCGGATGGGAACCCGCCTCCGGGTGAATGGGGGGACGGATCTGACTGTCGAGGATCGCCAGGAAGATTTCTGGGTGTTGACGCTGGCCGAGGGCGATTTTGACAGTCTCATGGCCCGGGCCGGTCATGTTCCCCACCGCCTTACATACCTCGCCCGGATGAGGCGGGCGACGAGGAACGCTACCAGACAGTCTATGCCCGTCAGCCAGGGGCGGTGGCGGCACCGACTGCGGGCCTGCATTTTGATGCGGCGCTACTCGCAAAAATCGCCGCCAAGGGGGTGAAGTCGGCCTTCCTGACGCTGCATGTGGGTTCTGGCACTTTTCAGCCGGTGCGGGTCGATGATTTGGCGCAACATCGTCTGCACGCCGAATGGGTGAGGGTCGATGAGCGGGTCTGCCAGCAGGTGGCGGCAACCCGGCGGCGCGGCGGGCGGGTGGTGGCGGTAGGTACCACCAGTGTCAGGGCGCTGGAAACTGCGGCAGCGGATGGCGATTTATTGCCCTATCAGGGTGACAGTCGGCTTTTCATCCGTCCGGGCTTTCAATTCCGGGTGGTGGATGCCCTAGTCACCAACTTTCATTTGCCGGGCTCGACCCTGCTGATGCTGGTCGGAGCCTTCGCCGGGGTAGACCGGGTACTCGAGGCCTATCGCCACGCGATCACCCTGGGTTACCGATTTTTCAGCTACGGAGACGCGATGTTTCTGACCCGTGACGAGACACTTTGAAACCACGATTCCCGATGAGAGGTCAACCCTGGAATTTACCACTGCGGAACCGTTCAGATTCCATGAGTTCCAACTCTCGAGCACCGGAGATGACAATCTCGGGATCTGGTGCAAAATCCAGATGAGGATTCATCCGCTCATAGGGTACCGCGTTGAGAATCACCTTGATGGCATTGAGGCGGGCCTTGTACTTGTTATTGGATCGGATCACGGTCCAAGGCGCGAAGGGGGTGTGACTCCGGCGCAGCATCTCATATTTTTGGCGCGTGAAATCGTCCCAATGTTCCTGTGCCTGAACATCGATCTCGCTGAGTTTCCACTGACGCAACGGATCGGTGCGGCGACGCTCGAAACGCCGGGCCTGTTCCTCCTTGGTCACACTAAAATAGAGTTTGATCAGGAGTGTGCCCTGACGCACCAGATCCTTCTCGAAACCCACCACCCCATGCATGAAGTTTTCATATTCCCCCGGGGTGCAAAATCCAAAAATGGGTTCGACAATGGCGCGGTTGTACCAGCTCCGGTCAAACAACACGACCTCGCGGCCACGGGGAAACTGGGCGACATAACGCTGGAAGAACCATTGGCTCTTCTGTTCCTCGGTGGGTTTTCCCAGCGCCACCACCCGATAATGCTTTTCGTTCATGTACCGCGTGACACGACGAATGGTTCCCCCTTTTCCGGCAGCATCCCTTCCCTCGAAGAGGATGATCACCCGGCGGTTGGTCTCCTCCAGATATTTCTGCATGTGAATCAGCTCTGCCTGATAGGGTTTTAGGCTTTTCTCCTGGCGAAGGCGAGAAACCGCTTGACGGCTTTCTCGCATTGCATGGGCAAAACGCCTGCGCAGATGTTCATAGTCGGCGAGAAGATCCGGTAATCGGCGTTGCTCACCCTGATAGACGATGAATTCGGGCGACAAATCCTCGGGAGGCAAGGGGGATTCAGGAGATAGTGGAGGTGATTCTTGCAGCATGGGTGCGATTCACAGGACGCAAAAAAAAATCTGCCCCATTGGGACAGAACCTTTGCGGAAGACAAGATTGATTCCCCTTGCCAAATCTACTCTTGCCCACCGCGATTGAAAATATCCCGTATTTTCCCGATTGGGATATCAGACACAGCCTGTTGGCTTGGGGAGACCCCCCCATTTGCAGATTAGTTTCATCGGGCCTTTCTTGAAAATGTCATAAAGTTCCTTGGTGGTCACACCCATACGTTTGGAAAAAATGCGGATGGGTGGCACCACGCCATCGTTTTCATACATGGCGCGGGCCTCTCGGATGAATTGCCGTACCTGGTCGGAAGGCTCGAAACCATCTTGACGGGCCAAATCCTCGGCAACGGATTCAGACCAATCGTCGCGATTGACTAAAAAACCCTCGGAATCCACCGCAACAGACATGCTCATACGAACCTCGCAATGTTGACAATAAGAAATGATGCAAAAAAAGCCGGGTGGTTGAAAAAACCCCCGGCCTTTTTGTGCCGCCCATGGCGATCCACAGGCGCGGCGATAATCCGCCAGATACAAAAACTATCTCACATGAATCTCGACACGGCGATTCCTGGCACGGCCTTCATCGGTTCGATTGTCCGCTGCCGGCTCATGGAACCCACGGCCATCCGTGGTCATTTTTCTGGTAGAAACCCCATGTTGGGCCAAATACTCCCGAACCGCATCGGCACGCCGCTTGGAAAGCCTCATGTTGTAGGCGTCCTTACCCCTGTTGTCGGTATGGCCCACAATCGATATGGTGGAGATGTTGGGATCCTTCAATTTCGGCGCAAGGTCATCCAGCAGAGCCCTCATCTTGGGCTTGAGGATCGACTTGTCGAAGTCGAAGTAGTCAACGCCCGCATTCAGCACGATATCCTGGGCCACGGAGCGCGGAGGCTGCGGAGGCGGCGCTGGCTGTTGTGCAACAACGATAGCTGCGTCACAGACGCCCATCTTGCCATCTGCCCCTTCCCAACACTCACCATAGGGATTTCTCCAAACTTCCTTATCGGCATTATCCATCCAAACCCTCTGGGGCTCGGCGGCAAACACCGTGGAAGAAAGCGCAAAACCCGCCACCAAGGCAGCAGGCGCGACACACCCGACCATACGCATAAAATTTGTTTTGTCAGCCATCATAGATTTCCTTACAGTTGTCAACAACGGAGGAACGGAACCCGCAAATCAAACACAACCTCCAAATGAAGAGCGCTTGCCAGACATACCCGTTTTTTGGTCTGGGAAAACCTCATCCACTCTCCACAAACGAGGAGGCACTCTCCCTACTATGGTACCGATTCAAACCGTCAACAGCAATCAAAAAGTTGCATATCGTTGTTTTGGTACAACAATCGCGCCTTTGAATCCTGGCAAACATATCAAAAAAACAATTATAAATCAATATTGAGTGGTTTATATTCCTTAAGAATCCCATAAAAACAACATGTATCGCACTTTCTTCAAGGCGTGATGACAATGAGGATGGCTGAAATACCCTCACAGGATCTACGCACGCTGCTGACTCTGGAGAGTTTCACACAAAATGCGGAGGTCGCCGTCGGTCTGGTGCGCCAAGCTCGCCGGGAATTATTGATCTGGACGCGGGATCTGGATCCGCCACTCTACGACCAAGCCCCATTTCTGGAGGCGGTTCAGGCACTGGCCCTCAGAAGTCGCTTCTCGGTCATTTGCATCCTGCTGCAAGATAACCAGCAGGTTCGGGAATACGGCCACCGGCTGGTGACGCTGGCCCGCCGGCTCACCAGCCGTTTTGAGATCCGCCGCCCACCCGCAGATTATCTTGATCATCCGGAAAATTTCCTGATAGCGGATCGCCACGCCTATTTGCACCGCCCTCTGGCCAGTCGTTACCAGGCCAGTGCATGTTATGATGCGCCGCCCGAGGCGCTGCGGCTGGCCGCATTTTACCGCGAGGTCTGGGATCAGAGCGAACCGGATTCGGCCTTGCGTGCCCTGATGCTATAGCCGTCGTATTTTATTGTTCGTTTGTCCCCGCCCTGAAGGGACGGGGTTTCAGGAATTTTTGATGAGAATTGGAAGATCGGCCACGACATCTCTCGATGTCCCACCGTCTGGTGAACGCATCCAGAAGCGCCTGTCCCATGCGGGCCTGGGTTCGCGGCGGGAAATCGAGGCCTGGATCGTCGCCGGACGTGTCACTGTCAATGGCCGTCTAGCCCAGCTGGGCGACCGGGTCAATGATACCGACCGCTTGGCGGTGGACGGCCGCCGCCTGCAAATCCAACATCTGGAACCCCGGGAACGGCGAGTGTTGCTCTATCATAAACCCGAGGGTGAGGTGGTCACCCGCCTAGATCCCTCAGGCCGGCCCACGGTGTTCGAGCATCTTCCCTTCCCACAGGGCGGACGCTGGGTGACCGTTGGTCGACTCGATCTTAATACCGCAGGCCTGTTGCTTTTTACCAACGATGGCGAGCTGGCTCACCGCCTGATGCACCCAAGCTACGAACTATCCCGGGAATACGCCGTGCGCGTCTGGGGCGATGTGGAGCCGGCCCAGATAGCCCGGCTCCTTGACGGCATCGATCTGGAGGATGGCCCCGCCCGTTTCGAGACGATCCAGGCCGCTGGCGGCACCGGTGTCAATCATTGGTACCATGTCTCCTTGCGGGAAGGCCGCCATCACGAGGTACGGCGTCTGTGGGAGGCTGTCGGTGTGTCGGTGAGTCGCCTGATCCGGGTGCGGTATGGCCCGATTCTGCTGGGGCGTTTGCGGGCGGGCCAGTGGCGTGAACTGGACCCGGACGAGATCGATGATCTGCGAATCGCTGCGGATTTACTGGATTCCCCGTCGGCTTGGATGCCTGATGAGCGTCCCCCTGTCAAGGCCAGCGGGCGGCGGGCGCGGTGACCCTCTGGCCCTTGCGTCTTTTTCCGTTATGAGCCCGGTGACGTTACCATAGCCGCAACGCTGGCCATGCCTGATCCTGATCCTGTCGATTTTTCATCATCCCCCGAGCCCGAGGTAAACCTAAAGATGTCCGAAGAAAAAATCTATCCCGTCCCCAGCGCCCTGATCGGCAAGGCCCATCTCGATGCGGATCAATACCGGCGGATGTACCAGCAATCCATGGACAACCCCGACGGGTTCTGGGCCGAACAGGCGGAGCGATTCGTGACCTGGTACCGGAAATGGGATCGGGTCAGCGCCTGGAGTTTCCAGGAGGTCAACATTCAGTGGTTCCTGGGCGGCCAGCTCAATGTTTCCTTCAATTGCCTAGATCGGCATCTCGCCACCCGTGGTGACCAAACGGCGCTGATCTGGGAAAGCGATGACCCCACGATCTCCAGGCACATCAGCTATCGGGAACTGCACGAGGAGGTGTGTCAGTTCGCCAATGTCCTCAAGGCCCAGGGCGTCCAGAAAGGCGACCGGGTGTGCGTCTATCTGCCGATGATCCCGGAGGCGGCGGTGGTCATGTTGGCCTGCACCCGGATTGGCGCGATCCATTCCGTGGTTTTTGGCGGCTTCTCGCCGGACTCCCTGCGGGATCGCATCCAGGATTCCGCTTGCAAGGTGCTGGTGACGGCCGACGAATCCAGGCGCGGTGGCCGTCATGTGCCACTCAAGAGCAATGCCGATCAGGCCTTGGCGCAATGCCCCAGCATCACCCGCTGTATTGTGGTGCGGCGCACCGGTGGGCCGGTACAGTGGTTGGAGGGCCGGGATATCTGGTACCACGAGGCATTGGCCAGCGCGTCTATCCACTGCGAGCCGGAGCCCATGGACGCCGAAGATCCCCTGTTCATCCTCTATACCTCCGGCTCCACGGGAAAACCCAAGGGGGTTTTGCACACCACGGGGGGGTATCTGGTCTTCGCCGCCATGACCCACTACTATAGCTTCGACTATCATGAGGGCGAGATTTACTGGTGTACCGCCGATGTCGGCTGGGTCACCGGACATACCTATATTGTCTATGGCCCTCTGGCCAATGGTGCCACCAGCCTGATGTTCGAGGGTCTTCCGACCTACCCGGACAGCTCACGCTTCTGGCAGGTCTGTGACAAACACCAGGTCAACATCTTCTACACCGCCCCCACCGCGATCCGCGCGCTGATGCGTCTCGGCGATGAGCCGGTCAAGCGTTGTGATCTATCCAGCCTGCGGTTGTTAGGCACCGTGGGTGAACCCATCAATCCCGAGGCTTGGGAGTGGTACTACCATGTGGTGGGTCACGGTCGCTGTCCGATCATCGATACCTGGTGGCAAACCGAGACGGGCGGCCACCTCATCACGCCGCTTCCGGGTGCCACGGCCCTGAAACCGGGTTCGGCAACCCTGCCGTTCTTCGGGGTCGCTCCCGCCATCGTTGATGTCGGCACCGGCAAGGTACTCCCAGGCGAGTGTTCGGGTGCCCTGGTCATCAGTCGCCCCTGGCCGGGCATGATGCGTACCCTGTATGGTGATCATCCGCGCTTCCAGGCCACCTATTTCAGTCAGTACCCGGGTTTTTACTTTACGGGCGATGGAGCCCGCCGGGATCGGGATGGCTATTACTGGATCACCGGACGGATTGACGATGTTCTCAATGTCTCGGGCCATCGCATTGGCACCGCCGAGATCGAATCGGCCCTGGTGCTGCATCCGCAAGTAGCAGAGGCTGCTGTGGTCGGTTATCCGCACGACATCAAGGGCCAGGGCATCTATGCCTATGTCACGCCCATGGCCGACGTTCGACCGGACGATGCGCTGAAAAAGGCGCTGGTACAACTGGTGCGCAAAGAGATTGGCCCCATCGCTAATATCGACGTGATTCAATGGGCACCCGGTTTACCCAAGACCCGCTCCGGCAAGATCATGCGCCGTATCCTGCGCAAGATCGCCGCCAATGAGCTGGATAGTTTGGGTGACACCTCGACACTGGCCGACCCGATGGTGGTCGATGATCTGGTGCAACACCGCGGCAACCTGTAAGCCGTTGGTATTTAATAAAACGGCGCCACAGGAGTTCTTCCGTATCCACCCAAGATTGGCACAGCTGGGTTCACTGGATCCGGGAAAACCCCGTGGCGTGATATTAGAATAGCCTTTCCCGGATCCTGGAACTGTGATTCTCTCCGCATTTCCAGCCGGTTTGACGTATTGCCCCTGTGGTAAGAACATTATTGTGATATCCAGAAGGTTTTTGTGATGCAAGACACGGTTCAAGATTCACATCAAGCGACGCCCACCCCAAAGATTTCCGTGCGGGTCAGTGCCTATTGGCGACTGATCTGGACAGGATGCCTGATGGCCTTGCTAGCACCCGCTGCCCAGGCCCTGGAAAATCTGACCCTGCAATTGAACGGGGAACATCAGTTCGAGTATTCGGGTTACTACGCCGCCCAACTCATGGGGTATTTTAAGGAAGCGGGTCTGAGTGTCGAATTCAGGGAGGGATTGCCGGGCACCGAGGTCGAGAACAATGTCCTGATTGGCGATGCCCAGTATGGCGTCAGCGACAGCCATATCCTGCTGAACCGCTACCAGGGCAAACCGGTCGTTTCCCTGGCCGCGATTCTCCAGCACTCCCCGCTGTGTCTGGCAGTGGCCGAAAATCGGGGCATCAATACCGTGCATGACCTGGTGGGACGTACCATCATGCTCGATCCGCACGCGACGGATATCCTGGCTTATCTCCGCGCCGAGGGTTTGTCTCAAGACAAGCTGACCATCATTCCCAGCACCATGAGCTGGGTCGATGTGGCCAATGGCAAGGCCGACGGCATGGCGGTTCTGATCGGTGGTGATGTTAACGATCTCACACGGGCCGGCGTCAAATTCAAGATATTCCGTCCCACCTCCTCCGGCATCGACTTCTATGGCCAGCTGCTGTTCACCACGGATAAACGCGTCCAGGATCATCCGCACCAAGTGGCTGCGTTCCGGGCCGCTGCCATCAAGGGTTGGCACTATGCCCTGGCCAATCCCGAAAAGATGGTGGAGTGGATTCTCAAAACCTATCCTGGCAAGGACACCCGGGATGACCTGGATTGGGAGGCCTCACAAATCAAAAAGCTGGTGGATGCCGATCTCATCGATGTGGGCTACCAGAGCCCTGGACGCTGGCAGCATATCGCCGACACCCTGGCGGATCTTGGCAGGCTTCCGCGAGATTTCGCCGTGAAAGATCTGATCTATGTGCCGCCCCTATCGCTGCAAAAACTGGATTTGAAACCCTATTACGTCCCCATCGCCATCGGCCTGACGGTCTTTTCACTGATTATGCTGGTGACCCTTTATTTTTTCTGGATCAACCGGCGGTTGCGTCGTAGTGAACGACTCTACCGGGAGCTATCGCAAAATGCCCAGTCGGTACTGGACGCAGTGGATGATGGCATTATCGGCATCAACAGCGAGGGCCACGCCATCTTCGCTAATCCCACCGCGCTCCGGATGCTGGGATATGACGAGGTCGAATTACTGGGCCAGGATCTCCACGACCTAATTCACCGCAGTGCCATAGGCGAACAGATCGACTCTTCCCAATGCAAGATCCTCAAGGCACTTGCTGCAGATTCGGAGGTGATGAAGGGCGAGGACTTCTATGCCCATCGGGATGGACACATCATCATCGTGGAATATGCCCTTTCGATCATCAACAAGGGAACCTCTGGCCGCCGCGGCGTGATTGCCTTTCGAGATATTACCGCACGCAAGGAAGACGACATCCGGATGCAGGAGGCCGCGTCGGTTTTCGATAACAGTTCCAACGCCATTTTTATTGCCGACGCCAGTAACCGTATCCGGCAGATCAACCCGGCCTTTACCATGATCACAGGATACACCGCCGACGAAGTGATCGGTAAAAACCCCAATATCCTCAAATCGGGCCGCCATGACGCCGCTTTCTATACCGCGATGTGGAATCAGCTGGTTGAACAGGGCCGCTGGAGTGGCGAGATGTGGAACCGCCACAAGGATGGCGCGGTTTTCCTGGAATGGCTGACGATCACGGCGATTCGTGGCTCCAAGGGCGGCATCAAGGCCTTCATTGCGCAGTTCAATGAAATGACCAGTCGCAAGCTGGCCGAGGAAAACATGCGCCTGCGGTGTAATTACGATCCGCTGACTGGGCTTTCGAACCGCAACCTGCTCACGGAACGTCTGATCGTCACCTTGCGGGAGAGTCAACGCTACAAAAGGCTCCTGGCCCTCTTGACCATCGACCTGGATTGCCTTCCACACGTCAACGAAAACTTTGGTTATTTGGCGGGAGACAAACTCTTGCAGGAAGCCGCCAAGCGCCTGCAAGCCAGTATCCGCGAGACGGATATGCTGGCTCGCCAGAGTGGTGACGTATTCATTGTGGCCGTTCAAGGCCTGACGCACGGCGAAGCGGCGGCATCGGTTGCCGACAAAATTATTCAGGCGCTCACCCCTCCCTTCCAGATCGGGGGTCAGCGGATCGAAACCCGTACCTGTATCGGTATCGCCATCCATCCCGATGATGGTGATGAGGTGGCCACCCTGTTCACGAATGCCGCCAATGCCCTAGCGCGTGCCAGGGAGAAGGAACACCGCAATTTCCAGTTTTATGACGAGGCCATGAACGCCTCCGCGCTGGAACGCCAATTTTTGGGAGACGCCCTACAGCGGGCCATCGAACAGCAACAGCTGGAGGTCTACTATCAACCCGTGCTGGATCTGGAAACCCAGCAGATCGTGAGTGCCGAGGCCCTGCTGCGCTGGCGCCTCCCGGAGCGGGGCCGGATAGCACCCGATGTCTTTTTTCCTCTGGCCGAGCAATTCGGACTGCTCGGTGCCCTGGGGGATTGGGTCATCGAGTCGGTTTGTCAGCAAATGGCTGTGTGGCAACGACAGGGCTGGGAAGGGTATGTGACGATCAACCTGTCGGGGCCACAAATACCCCTCTTAACCCCCACCCGGCTCGAATGGTTCCTGGCAGAACACGGGTTGGCACCGAGACACATCGGCCTGGAAGTCTCCGAAGGCGATTTATTACCCGATATCGCACAAAGCCAGCGCTGGCTGGACGAGATCCGCGGCATGGGCATCAAAGTATCTCTGGATGATTTTGCCACTGGCCACGGCGCACTCAAGTATTTCAAACAGTTGCACCTGGATCGGTTGAAGGTCAACAAATCCTTTGTTCTAAATCTCAGCCGCTCACCCGCCGATCAGGCTCTGATCAAGGCGGCGCTTGCCATTGCCGAACGTCTGCTCATGACTGTTACTGCGGTTGGTGTCGAGAATGGAGAAACCCTGGCGTTGCTGAAATCCCTGGGTTGCCATTATGCTCAGGGCTATCATCTGTCACCCCCTGTCCCTGCCCAAAACTTCCAGGTCTTGATCCAGAAAGAACTGAGGGATTAAAACCCCAAAAGGGCTACACAGTCGTCTCGCTCATAATTCGATGATCCCCTCAAAAACCGTCACCGCCGGGCCGGTCATCTCTACGGGTTGGCCCTCGCCCGGCCAGGTGATCGATAAATCTCCCCCGGGTAGCGAGACGCGCACCTTGGCTTCCAGAAGACCCTGGAGCCTTCCCGCCACCACCGCCGCACAGGCTCCAGTGCCGCAGGCCAGGGTTTCGCCAGTGCCGCGTTCGAACACCCGCAGACGGACATGACCGCTGTTCACGATCTCCATAAAACCCGCATTAACCCGCTTGGGAAACCGGGGATGGGATTCGATCATCGGCCCCCAATGGGCCAGGGGTGCCGTGGCCACATCGGCCACCCGTAACACAGCATGGGGGTTTCCCATCGACACCACCCCGATGATCAGGGTCTCGCCCGCCACTTCCAGGGGGTAGGTGAGCCATCGGGTGTCAGCCAAAAAGGGAATGTCTGCGGGTTCGAGGCGTGGCAGCCCCATATCGACCCGCACTTGGCCGTCGGGCTCCAGATGGAGACGAATCACGCCGGCCCGAGTGCCCACGGGGATCTCCCGGCTAAGGGTCAGGCCACGATCAGCCACATAGCGGGCAAAACACCGGGCACCATTGCCACATTGTTCCACCTCGCTGCCATCAGCGTTGAAGATACGGTAATAAAACTCGGTGCCGGACGCCTTGGGGGGCTCCACCAATAGCACCTGATCACAGCCCACCCCCGAGCGCCGGTCGGCAAGATGGCGGATCTGCTCGGGAGTGAAGTTCAGCCGCTGCGACAAGGCCTCAAACACCAGGAAATCGTTACCGAGTCCGTGCATTTTGGTGAAGGGTAGAGGCTGGAGTGATGTTTTCACAATTATTTTGTCGAAGGGGAAAACCCGCCCTGTCCCGTCGCGAGTTTTCCGGGGCTAACAGGAGCCGGGGCATCCTGCCCCGGTTTGTCCAGAGCGGGGGGAGTCTCAGTTGTTCTGAATCACAATGCTCGGGAAACGCGCAGCGTAATCCTTCGCCTGGAGCGACAGCTTGGCGGCGACTTTGCGGGCGATTTCGCGGTAGATCTGGGAAATCCGTGATTCCGGTTCGGCCACTACGGTGGGCTTGCCGTTATCGGTTTCTTCGCGGATGCGGATGTCGAGCGGCAGTTGGCCGAGCAGATCCACGCCATATTGCTGAGACATCAGCGCCCCACCCCCCGAGCCAAAGATGGGTTCCTCATGGCCACATTTTGAACAGAGGTGGAGGCTCATGTTCTCGACGATGCCCAACACGGGTACCTCGACCTTCTGGAACATCTTGAGGCCTTTACGGGCGTCCAGAAGGGCGATATCTTGGGGTGTGGTGACGATGATGACCCCGGAGACCGGGACTTTTTGCGCGAGGGTGAGCTGGGTGTCGCCCGTACCTGGTGGCAGGTCGACCACCAGATAATCGAGATCCGACCAGTTGGTGTCATTGAGAAGCTGTTCGAGAGCCTGGGTGACCATCGGGCCGCGCCAGATCATGGGAGTTTCCTCGTCGATCAGAAAACCAATCGACATGGCCTGTATGTGGTAACTCATCATGGGTTCGAGGGTCTTGCCGTCCTCGGATTCTGGCCTGCCGGTGATGCCCAGCATGCGTGGTTGCGAGGGGCCATAGATGTCGGCATCCAGCAACCCCACCCGCGCCCCCTCGGCGGACAGCGCCAGCGCAAGGTTGACTGCGGTTGTGGATTTACCCACCCCACCCTTGCCGGACGCCACCGCCAGGATGTTTTTGACGTTGTCGATCGGCTTGAGGGATTTCTGCACCGAATGGGAGACAATCTTCCAATCCACGCTGACTGAAACCCCGGTGACACCATCCAGCGGCTGAATCAGGGCCGTTAGTGTCTCGCCGATGAGAGCCTGGATTCCCTTGGCGGGAAAACCCAGGGTCACCTTGACGGTGACTTGTCCGCCGTCAATCAGGATGTCCTTGACCGCCTTGGCGGCCATCAAATCCCTGCCCAGATGGGGCTCCACATAGCCCTTGATCGCCTCTTCAACCTGTTGCTTGGTCACTGACATCTAACACACCTCTATAAATTTAGGGAATTCTCGAAAACAACTCACTCACCCGGCCTTGCAACGGGCGCGAACGGATGGGTTATGGGATACTGGATCGATTAACACCGCCTCCGGTGCCCCTTGGCACGGGGTCGTCCGATTTCAACCAAACCACGGCCCGTCATGAGCAATTCACCTCGCACCCTCCTGGTCACCAGCGCCTTGCCCTACGCCAATGGCCCCATTCACATCGGTCATCTGGTTGAATACATACAGACCGACATCTGGGTGCGCTTCCAAAAAATGCAAGGCCATCGCTGTGTCTATGTGTGCGCCGATGATGCCCACGGCACCCCGATCATGTTGCGGGCCCGTCAGGAGGGCATTTCGCCGGAAGCCCTGATCGAACGGATCGGCATCGAACACCGGGCGGATTTCGCGGCCTTTCGCATTGGTTTTGACCACTATCACTCGACGCATTCGGAAGAAACCCGCGCCTGGGCCATCACCATCTACGAACGCAACCGGGATGCCGGACACATCACCCGGCGCACCATCACCCAAGCCTACGACCCGGTGGAACAGATGTTCCTGCCGGATCGCTTCATCAAGGGCACCTGCCCCCAATGTGGGGCGGAGGATCAGTACGGGGATAACTGCGAGGCCTGCGGTGCCAGCTATTCCCCCGGCGAACTCAAAAACCCGCGCTCGGCGGTGTCTGGGGCCGTACCGGTGCAAAAAGACTCCGAACACCATTTTTTCCGGTTGGCGGATTTTGAATGTCTGTTGAAAGATTGGATCCGTAGTGGCCACCTGCAACCCGAGGTCGCCAACAAGGTCGGTGAGTGGTTTACAGCCGGCCTTCAGGAATGGGACATCTCGCGGGACGCCCCCTATTTCGGCTTTGAGATCCCCAGCTATCCCGGCAAATATTTCTATGTGTGGATGGACGCCCCGATTGGCTACATGGGCAGTTTTAGCCATCTCGCGGCCCAACGGCCGGATCTTGATTTCGCGGCCTTCTGGGGGCCCGATTCGACCGCCGAGCTATACCACTTCATTGGCAAGGACATCACCTATTTTCACGCCCTGTTCTGGCCAGCCATGCTTCATGGTGCTGGGTTTCGCACCCCGACCCAGATCTTCGTCCACGGTTTTCTGACCGTGGATGGCCAGAAGATGTCCAAGTCCCGTGGCACCTTCATCAAGGCCCGCACCTATCTGGATCATCTCGACCCCGAGTATCTGCGCTATTACTTTGCCGCCAAGCTCGGCAGCGGGGTCGATGACATTGACCTCAATCTGGAGGATTTTACGGCCCGCGTGAACGCCGATCTGGTCGGCAAAGTGGTCAACATCGCCAGCCGCTCCGCGGGTTTTATCACCCAGCGGTTCGATGGCCTGATGGCGGCGGAATTAGAGGCTCCAGGGCTTTGGAACAGCTTCACCGAGAGCGGCGAAACCATTGCCAGACACTACGAACGCCGGGAATACAGCCAGGCGGTGCGGGAGATCATGGCCCTGGCGGATCTGGCCAACCAATACATCAACGAGAAAAAACCCTGGCTGATGGCCAAGCAGACCGATCAGGCGGAGACCTTGCAGCGGGTGTGTAGCCAGAGCTTGAACCTATTCCGGCTCCTGATGCTCTACCTGCGTCCGATCCTGCCCGGCACCACCGAGGCCGCCGAGGCCTTTCTGAAGATCCCCCCGCTGACCTGGCAAGACGCCGCCACGCCCTTGCTCGCCCACCGGATCAATCCCTTCCAGCCGCTGATGACCCGGATCGATCCCCTGAAGATTCATGCGATACAGGAGGCCTCCCGCGAGGATCTAAAGCCCGTTGCCGGGCCGGTCACAGCCACGGTAAAGCCCGCCATCGAGCCGATTGCGGCGGTCATCGACATTGAGGATTTTGCCAAGGTGGATCTGCGCATCGTCCGCATTGTGGCGGCCCAAGAGGTGGCGGGCGCGGACAAGCTATTACGGTTGATACTGGATCTGGGTGGCGAGACCCGTGAGGTCTTTGCCGGCATTCGTGCGGCCTATCGGCCGGAAGATTTGGTGGGACGCCTCACTGTGATGGTGGCAAACCTCGCGCCTCGCCAGATGCGTTTTGGCGTTTCTGAGGGAATGGTGCTGGCTGCGGGCCCGGGCGGCCAGCACCTTTGGCTGCTCGAACCACACGCCGGGGCACAGCCCGGCATGCGGCTCAAATAAAGTCGACTCGATTGTCAGGACTAGCGGTAGCAGCGGCGATGCTTGACGCCATGACGCCAATAGGTCTTGCAGTGGGCGCGGTGGTGGGTCGAACAGACCCGCTTGGCGTGCCCGTGGGACATAACGGTGC
>JBAXSA010000016.1:0-19577 GCA_037130945.1 Pseudomonadota bacterium
AGGTTTGCTGTGCTTACCCGCGAACATTTCTATCATGTGGGAGGAAACGAGAAAAACAGAAACCCGGTTGTCGAGGCGCTGGTGACTAATTTCAGTGCCAGGGAACCCCCGTCGCACCGGGAGAAATCCATTCAATGTGCGCTGTTTGAAATCTAGACACTGCACCTTGAATCTCCCACGCCTCCTGGAATTCTGGTTGTTGGCTTTTGGCATTGCGGTACTGACCGTCCGGCGTTTACTCGATCCCGCCAGCCGGCTGCATATCCTGGATCACCCCAATCACCGTTCCCTGCATCGCCAGCCGGTACCACGAACTGGCGGAGTGGCAATTCTGTTGGGCCTGGCCGGGGCCGGGAGCCTGCTGGGCGTGTTTGCAGGGCCGTTGTCATGGGCCTTGGTGGGGCCAATTTTGGGGGTCATCGCCATTGCCGGGATCTCCCTGTGGGATGACCTCCGTCGCTTGCCGTGGCGGGTTAGACTCGGGGTTCACCTGATGGCAGCAGGCCTGTTGGTGGTGGCCGGACTGACCCCGGTGGCACTGGCGTTGCCGGGTCTTGAGATCCAGTTGCCCCTGTGGCTGGGCGTGCCTCTGACGCTCCTGGGGGTGAGTTGGCTGGTGAATCTTTACAATTTCATGGACGGTCTTGATGGCCTGGCCGGAGGTATGGCGGTAATCGGTTTTGGTGCCCTGGCGCTGGCTGGCTGGCGGGTAGGAGACGAACCCTTTGCCGCGATCATGGGCCTTGTGGCCGCTGCCAGCGCCGGTTTCCTGGTGTGGAATTGGCCGCCGGCCCGGATCTTCATGGGGGATGTTGGGTCTTCCAGCCTGGGATATTTGGCGGCGGCGGCCTGTCTCGCCGCCGACCAGCGCGGCCTATTGCCGTTATGGGCGGGTCTCCTGATCTTTTCACCCTTTATCCTGGACACCACCCTGACCCTGACCCAGCGCCTGTTCCGTCGTGAACGCCTGTCCGAAGCCCACCGTTCCCACTATTATCAACGCCTGGCGATGTGTTGGGGTCACCGCGAGACTCTGGGGGCGGCTTTGCTGCTGATGCTGGCCTGCGCCGGATCGGCCCTGGCAGTCACCGGTTTGGCACCTGCCGGACAAGGGTTGATGCTGATGGGATGGATCGGGATCTATGTCCTGATGGCCTGGCGTATCCACCTCATCACCACCATCCGGGAGCCCCGCCTTGACTGAGTGGTTTGACCGTCTCCGAAGCCGCGCCACCGCCTTTCTTCACGATTTGGCGATGATTCCCCTGGCCTGGATGGGGGCCTACTGGCTCAGATCCAATCTCGGCGAGATTCCCCCCGAGATGCTTGCGGACGCCGTGGGCCTCTTGTGGCTGGCGATGCCGGTGCAGTCTTTGCTGTTCTGGCGTTTGGGTCTGTACCGGGGGGTGTGGCGGTTTGCCTCGCTCACTGACCTCGAACGCATCCTCAAGGCGGTGGTAACGGGGGCTCTGGTCATTAGCGCCGGCCTGTTCGCGTTGAATCGTCTGGAGGGTGTACCACGCTCGGTGCCGGTGCTGTTTGCCTTCAATCTGGTGCTGCTTCTGGCCGGGCCCCGGCTGCTCTACCGCTGGCAACGTGATCGCCGCATTGATCTCCGGCGTGGCACTCGGGTGTTGATTGTCGGTGCCGGCCGGGCTGGCGAGATGCTGGCCCGCGATCTCTTGCGCGATCCCCAGGGCACCTATGCCCCAGTGGGGTTTGTCGATGACAAGCCACACCGGCGAGGCAGCGATGTCCATGGCTTGCCGGTGCTGGGGCCCTGCGACGACCTGCCCCGGCTGGCCCGGGAGCAGCTTGTGGAACTCCTGATGCTTGCCATTCCCTCGGCCAGTTCACGCGAGATGCAGCGCCTGGTCGGATTGTGCGAGGCCAGCGGGCTGCCATTTCGCACCGTACCCCCCCTCAAACAGCTCATGAGTGGCGGCCCGGTGGGCCTGCATCAACTCCGGCCGGTGGCCATCGAGGATCTGCTGGGCCGGGAGCCGGTCACGCTGGATTGGCCAGGTATTCGGCAGGGGCTGGCCGGGCGGCGGATTCTGGTCTCTGGGGCGGGTGGATCCATCGGCTCGGAACTTTGTCGACAGTTGGCCGGGATCGGGCCGGCGTCGTTAACCCTGGTGGAGCAGGGCGAGTTCAATCTCTATCGCATCGACCTGGAGCTTCGCGAGACTTTCCCTGACTTGATTCTGAACAGCCGGTTGCTGGACGTGGGGGATCGGATCGCGCTCCGCCGGGCCTTCGCCGATGGCCAGCCCGAGGTGGTGTTTCATGCTGCCGCGTATAAACATGTCCCGCTTCTGGAGGCCAATCCGCGTGCGGCGGTGCGTAATAACGTGCTGGGCACCCGGTTGATTGCCGATATTGCCGACGCCGCCGGGTGCGCCCAGTTTGTTCTGATCTCCACCGACAAGGCGGTGAGGCCAGGTAATGTCATGGGTGCCACCAAACGCCTCGGCGAGCAATACATTCAGGCTCTGAACCAGCGCTCGGTCACGACTTTCAGCCTGGTGCGCTTTGGCAATGTCCTGGATTCGGCAGGTTCCGTGGTGCCACTCTTTCGTGACCAGATCGCCCGGGGTGGTCCGGTGACGGTCACCGATCCCGAGGTGGAACGCTATTTCATGACCATCCCCGAGGCCTGTCAGCTCATCATGCAGGCGGCGGTAATCCCGGGTGACGGCGAGATCCATGTGCTGGACATGGGTGAACCGGTCAAGATCCGTTATCTGGCCGAACAGATGATCCGCCTGGCCGGCAAGCGCCCTTCAGAGATTGCCATCCGCTATGTGGGGCTGCGCCCCGGCGAAAAACTTGCCGAGGAGCTGTTTTACCAGAACGAAGCCCTCACCCCCACAGCTTATGCCCGGATCCATATCGCCCGGCAGAATCCGCCGGACTGGAACCGGATTACCGCATGTCTCGACCATCTGGCCGAACTCTGTATCCAGGGCAACGAGGCGGCCTTGAGGGAGACTTTGCACCAGTTCGCCGCCAACGGCAACGGCCAGCCCGAGCGGGTTGAGTAAGCCCGATTTTTTCCTGAACTGGCCCTTACACCACACCGGCTCTTAGCATGTCGTGCATGTTGATCGCACCTAGCAGACGCCGATCCTGATCCACGACCAGCAGGCCATTGATGCGAAACCGTTGCATCTGTTGTAGCGCCTCAGCGGCCAATAAATCGGGAGAGGCGGTGTGACAATGACGGGTCATGAGTTCCCTGACCGGCGTAGTGCGCAGATCCACCGGGCGTTCCAGGGTGCGGCGCAAATCGCCATCCGTGAAAACGCCGGAAACCCGTGTCTCATCATCCACCACTGCCGTCATTCCCAATCCCTTCCGCGTCATCTCCAACAGGGCCTCAGGCAGCCGGGCCTCTTCCATGACCCGGGGAACCGCCTCGCCGGTATGCATGATGTCCGCCACATGCAGCAACAACCGGCGTCCCAAGCTACCGCCGGGATGAGAGCGGGCAAAGTCCTGGGCCGTAAACCCACGCGCCTCCAGCAGGGCTACCGCCAATGCATCACCCATCGCCAGTGCGGCGGTGGTGCTGGCCGTCGGTGCCAACCCGAGGGGACAGGCCTCTTGTTCCACCCCCACATCCAGGGCCACATCGGCCACCCGGGCCAGCGTCGAGGCCATTTTGCCAATCAGGGCGATCAGGGGAACCCCCAAGCGCTTCAAAATAGGGACAATCAACAAAATCTCACGGGTCTCCCCGGAGTTTGACAGCAAAATAGCCACGTCTTCTGCGGTAATCATTCCCAAATCACCGTGGCTAGCCTCGGCGGGATGGACAAAAAAAGCCGGGGTACCCGTACTGGCCAGGGTGGCGGCGATTTTGCCCGCGATGTGCCCGGATTTGCCCATGCCAAGTACCACCACCCGGCCCCGGCACCCCAACAGGTGCGAACAGGCTGTCACAAAACGCTGATCGAGACGATCCGCCAGTGCCGCAACCGCCCGGGCCTCGGTCTCCAGAACGGCTAGGCCCAAGGCCACCAGACGAGCGGACTCGAGTGGTGTCACCCTGGCGGCTGGCAAGGTCATCCGACTCTGGACTCCAGTCCCAGGACGGCCTGCATGTCGTACAGCCCTGGCGGCTGCGTCATCAACCAGCGTGCCGCCCGCAAGGCACCTCGGGCAAAGGTCATGCGGCTCGACGCTTTATGAACGATCTCCACCCGCTCGCCTTCGGTGGCAAACCAGACCGCGTGTTCACCCACCACATCACCCGCCCGAATCGTGGAAAAACCGATGGTCTGGCGATCCCGCACCCCAGTCTGTCCCTCGCGGCCATACACCGCCACCTCATCCAGATTCCGTCCCAAGACCCCAGCCACCACTTCACCCATTCGCAAGGCGGTTCCGGATGGGGCATCGACCTTGTGGCGATGATGAGCTTCGACGATTTCGATATCGCAGTCGTCACCCATGACCCGGCTGGCCAATTCGAGCAGCTTGAAACAAAGGTTGACCCCCACGCTCATGTTGGGGGCAAAGACCAGGGGAATCGCAACGGATATTTCGGCCAGCTGATCTTTTTGAGAGGCCGTGAGGCCCGTGGTGCCGATGACCGCCCGTACTCCGCGGGCCCGGCAAATCGCCAGATGATCCAGACTGGCCTCGGGCCGGGTGAAATCGATCAAGACATCAAAGGTCGCAACGTCCTCAAGCCGAGCCATGATCGGAACGCCCAAGCCTCCCATCCCGGCGTGTTCGCCGGCATCCCGACCCATCATTTTATGTCCTGGCCGCTCGGTGGCGGCGGCTAGACGAAGATCCGGGCTGGCCGCGATGGCCTGGATCAGGCAGGTGCCCATCCGTCCAGAAACCCCGGTGATGGCAATTTTTATCATTTTTTTGCTCCCACATAACCCACCTGATGAATGGATTCCGACGATCAACCAATCACAAGGTTTAGCGGGTTCGGAACCTCCCCAGCAACTCCGAAAGATCCTTGTGACGCGAGACGATTTGTTCGACTGCCTCCAGCGTCATGCCGGCGGATTGATGATTTACCCCGGCCGTCTCGAAGAGATTGTTCAGATTGTGATGAAGCTGCTCGGCCACTTGGTTTTGAGTTCTCGCCGCGTCGGCAATCTGATGATTGCTGGCCTCGATGGCCTGAATCGATTCCACAATATGCTCGAGTGCTTCGTCCGCTTCGCCCGTCTGTTCGACACTCAACTTGACCTCGGCCTGGCCCTCGGCCATGGTGTTCGCCGCACGCCTGGCCTGTTGCTGTAGACCTTCGATCATGTTCCGGATCTCGCCCGTGGAAGTCTGGGTGCGCGCTGCCAAGGCGCGTACCTCATCGGCCACCACCGCAAAACCGCGGCCATGTTCGCCAGCCCGGGCGGCCTCGATGGCCGCGTTCAGGGCCAAGAGATTGGTCTGGTCAGCAATGCCGTTAATCACCTCCAGCACCTTCTCCACCGCCCGGCTGTCCTGCTCCAAGGCATTCATGGCCTGCACAGCGGCACTCACCTTCACCGCCAGTTGATTGATGCTGGTGACCGCAGCAAAGACAATTTGGCGGCCCTGATGGGCGATATTCCGGGCACCATCTGCAGCCTGGGAGGCCTCTTCCGCACGGATGCCGGCGGTTTGAATGGCCCCCATCATCTGCTCCATGACCTGGGTGATCTGGCCGGTTTCCCGTTCTTGCCGTTGTACCCCTTCATGAGTCCGATGGGCATCGGCAAACACTTGATCCGATTGGCTTTGCAAAGCGCCCCCCACATCCTTTGCCTGTTCGATAATACTCAGGGTTTTTTTGAGCATCCGGTTGTAAGATCCGGACAGATTTCCCAATTCGTCCGAACGGTCTTCCGCCAGGGATAAGGTGAGGTCGTTATCCCGTTCAACCTGGGCAAAAATCCGCTGGCGCTGACGAATCTCGTCCGATAACCGCCAGACGATCACAAGCCCGATGCCTGCCAGCAGCAGAACCGCCGTCAATATCAGTGCCCCCAGCACCCAGACATTGGGGGCGGTCTGGCTGGAATCGCAGAGGGTCAGCATCCACCAGAGATTGGACAGGATACACAACAGGGACAACAGGGCAAAAAGAAGCGTCAGCTTGGAACGGAGAGTCAGGTGGATCATGTCGGAATGGCAGCCATAAAACATTCGGGAAGCGCCATTTTGCAAAGCATCCTGAAAAATAGCCAGTCACGAATGATTCTGAGGGAGGCTATCCCTCGCTACCCAGCACTCCCTAAGCAGGGCTGTGGCGTATGCCCCCGCCGGCAAGCCAAAAATCAGCCGCCAGTCGAGGCCCTGGGGGCCGGGGCGAGCGTTCCATGTCATTGCCTGGGGGCGAACACACAAGGGCCGCCGGATCATTCCCAGATTCCGGGCCGCGAGTCCGGTAATCCAGGGAGCGAAGCGAGCGGCCACGGCGGCCTCCACAGCACCGGCCTCGCCGTAGGCCGCCAGCCCCTGGGGACGCCCCCACAGAGGGCCGGTAATCTGACATTCACCCCGCGCCAGGCGGGCTTCGAGAGGGGCGGTGAGCGTCTGCACACGAAAGGCGCGACCGCTCGCATCCTCCAGCACATCGCCCGGCAGGGCGCGGTTCCAGGTGCCGGTGCTAACCCGTTCGGCCAGAAGTTCGTTGAAGATCTGGGCACGCAAGGCCGAGAGATACAGACTGCGGAGGTGGCGTGCTGGAGGTTCTTCACCGTTCAACAAACGGATCCCGCCAGCAAGGTTGCCGCTGGCGTGGCCAAACCGTTGTTCGCCGAAATAGTTGGGAATTCCCTGTTCGCGTATCGCCACCAGGGCATCCGGGGGAACGGCGGCGGCGTCACGCACCCGGATCTCGAACTGGTTGCCTGCCAGCATCCCGCGACGCAGTTTCACGGTATGACGTACCGCCAGGATGACCTCAAAACCTTCTCCCGTCAGCCCGTGCAAAGCCGTCGCCCGGGTCGCGCTCCAGGGCAAGGAGAACCACTGACGAACCTGGGCGTGGCGATCCTTGAGGCCGGCGTAGCCGATCTCGGCGAGTGGCAGCCCCGCCGCCACCGCCAGTTGCCGGGCTACCCACTCGGTGTTGGCATGGGTCTTTTCGACCTGCAACCACAGCTGGGCACCCTCCCCGGCAGGGGGTTCGAGCAATCCCTCCACGACCTGAAAATCCTGGGTCTCCCGGCGAATCCAGCCGTCACCCCAGGGGCCGCCATGAGCGCGTGGCAGCATGGCAACAGATGTCAGCGCGAGAGCGTCAAGCCAATCCACGCGATCCTCCTCCCGGCGGCAAATAAAAAAATCGCCAGGACGAACCGGTCTGGTTCGCCAGAAAGGTCATTAATTCATCCCCCGGCAGAGCTTCGTTGGGAAAGATATCTTCCAGGCTCAACAACCATCGCCCAAAACCGCCCCGATCCTTGAAATCCCACTGCCACAGCGGCGCGATCCGCCCGCAGGGGCAGGTCAGGGAGAGGTTGGGATCGAAATGAGGGGTCACTGACGGGTAGCGCTTCCGGCAGGCCGGGCAGCGCGGCGCTCCGGCCAGACGGCTGATCCAGGCCCGTGGCGCGGCCCAGGGCCCCAGCGCACGCACATGACAAAACGCCCGCGAGCCTGGCGACGGTGGCTCGATCCGCACAAAGGGCGAACAACCGAGAAAGGTGACGAGCGTCAGGAACCGCTCGCCCAATGACCAGGCCGTTTCGCTGTCCGTCTCGCCAGTCAACCTCGCACCGGTCAACCCTATCCGTGCCAGGCCATCCAGCAAACCTGGCAGATCTCCCGGCACCTGCCAGGGGTCAGCGGGGGTCAACAACAATTGCCCATTGCCATCCGACACGTCATTATTTTCCAAGCACAAGGTTTTTATTGAATGGCGATTTAACGGCGCCCCACCCACGGGCCTTTGACGCCCTGCTTATGCTTGAGTTCGTCGGCATAACGGCGGGCCGAGTTGGAATCCGCAAAACCCATGGCCCGGATTCTGAACCAGTTCTTGCCTCTTAAATTCACCTTTTCTACCTCGGTTTCGATCCCCTTGCTACTCAAGTGCCGTTGTTCACGCTCGGCATCGGCGGCTGACTCCACGGAGAAAAGATTGACCACCCAGGCACCATTGGTAACCCGGGAGGTAGCCGCTGCTGGCGTGGGTGGCGTGGGTGCTGGCGCGGGCACCGGTGTTGCCGACACCGGTATCACTGGCGCAGGCGTTGCCGCCGGTGGGGGTGGTTCGTGCCGTGCCTGTGGGGGCGGAACGTCCACAGCGACCTTGCGGGGTTTGACTTCCCGGGCCGGTTTGCGGGGTTCCGGTGCCGGGTGGGGTTCCAGGGCGGCCAAGGTATTTTCCAGACGGTTCAGACGCGCCAGCAGCGGTTCGAGATCCGCATTGAACAACACCGCCTGATCCCTCGACCCCGGCCTCGTGGGGGACTGGGAGGACTTGAGCGCGGCCAACTCCGCTGTCAGGCTGTTGATCTGACGCTCCAGATTCGCCCAGCGCAAGGTCATCTCCGGGGCGGGTGCTGCCGCAGCTACGGCAGGCAACCGCTCGAAGCGGGCTTCAAGACTCGAAACCGCGTCCTGCCAGCCCGCCGAGGACCAAAGACCCGCAGCCCCGGCCAACACCCCGGCCACGCTGAGAACCAGGGTCATAATCGGGGAAACCCCGGTTGTGGCCGCTGCAGCGGGTGGCTGAACGGCACTGGCCAGGAATGATTCCTCACGCGGTTTTATGGCCGCCTTGGTCTCGGCCGCACGCTTGTCTACCGGTTTTGTGACGGGTTTTTCCGCAGCCTTTTCCGGTGTTTCTGACGGCATCTTTTCCACTGCCGCAGCGGTCGCAGGCGACTCTGTCTGGGGTGAGGTAGCTACGCGCATTTGCTCACTGTGACGCGCAAAGAGTTGATGAAAATCGGGACTTGGCGCGGGCTCCTCCGATACCACCGGTGGCGGCGTTTCGGGCTCGGTTTCGGGTTCCTCCCGCACCGTGCGGTAGGTATCCGCCACCCGGGCGGCCCGTGTCGGCTGGGCGTCTCTGCTAATGGAGCGAGACGGCAAGGCCGATGCCGCCTTATCATGGGGCACCAAGGCCGCCGAGGACTCCCAAGGTGGAGGCTTTCTCGGCGGGAGCGGAGGTTCCTCGTCGAAATCCGGGCGGGTCGGCGGGGTGTCCGGAAAGGGTGGCAAAGGACTTTCGGATAGCGGATCGAGGGAGAATCCAGACGGTGGTTTATCCCAGTCGCTGAAATCCAGGGCAACGCGCTCCTTTTCGGCCAATGCCAAATTGAGTTCGTTCAAAAAATCGGCATCGATGGCCACATCGGGTTCGTCTGAAACATCGGCGGGTCTTTTGGCGGGGTTTGAAGTCATGGCGCGGGATCTCTCAAAATGACGGGCAGCCGTGAAAATACCGCCGCGCCTTCGGAATCAAGCCAGCAGGGGCTTGGAATACCCTGAGAAAATCGCGGCGAGGGTGTCGCAGGTGAGTAGTGTAGGATAGAAAGGGCATGACGTTGAACAATCCGTCTGAGATGACCTGTCCCGTGGGCCAGCCGCAATGCCCCTTTCTCGACGAAGTGGCCGGGCTGCGTACCCAATGCGCCACCATGAACGAGGCCATCCATACCGATGCCCTCACCGGGCTTTACAACTTCCGGCATTTTCAGGAAACGCTCACGCTGGAACTGGAACGCACCCACCGAACCGGCATGCCGACTTCACTGATGATGATCGATCTCGATTA
This sequence comes from Pseudomonadota bacterium, assembly GCA_037130945.1. Taxonomy (GTDB): domain Bacteria; phylum Pseudomonadota; class Gammaproteobacteria; order Chromatiales; family Chromatiaceae; genus JBAXSA01. The sequence continues at coordinate 9,746 of JBAXSA010000016.1, forward strand.
TTTCAAGCGTGTCAACGACACCTGGGGACATGAGACCGGCAACCTGGTACTCAAACATCTTGCCTGCCTGGTGCGCATGGAGATTCGCCGACTCGACATCCCCTGCCGTTACGGGGGCGAAGAGTTTGCGATCATTGTCCCGGGGGCACCACTCGTCAAGGCGATCCGGATGGCCGAACGGTTGCGGATGCGCATCGAATCCTCGCCCCTGGAACGGGTGGAAGGCTCTCTGGTCTTTACCGCGAGTTTCGGTGTGGATTGTTATCTGGGCTCCGGCCCGCCCCACCCGGAGGGTTTTATCCAGCAAACCGATGCCTGGCTTTACAAGGCCAAGCGAGAAGGCCGCAACCGGGTCGGCCACCCGGATTTGCGGCTACCTGAACCCGTGAGCGCAGTCTCAGACGATGAAAAACGCATGTTGATCTACTCGTGATCGACCCTCGACAGCCGGCGAATTTTAACGGTATCTCGTCGGCCACTAAAGGGCTTATACTTTGCCGGTTGGTGACCGAATTTGAATGTGGGGAAAAGCCCTGTTACGAGAATCCGGAAAAATAGTCAACCCTCATCCATACCATAGTTAAAATATAATTTACTAAATAACAATCATGACAGTATTTTCATCGTTTCATTGGCGGCAATTGGCTCTGCCGTTGTCGCTGCTCATATCGGGTTGCGCCTCTTTTTCCGATGCCAACCGGCATCCCCAGGATCCCTGGGAACCTTTTAATCGGGCCATGTTCCGGCTCAATGATGACTTGGATGGTGCCTTTGTCCGGCCCCTCTCCAAGGTCTACAAGAAGGTGATGCCCGTGCCGTTGGATCGGGGTGTCAGCAACTTCTTCGCCAATATCCAGGACATCAACTCTGCCGCCAATAATCTGCTCCAGTTCAAGCTGCACCAAAGTGTCAGAAACCTGGAGCGGTTTCTGGTGAATACCACGGCCGGGATGCTGGGATTTATGGATGTGGCAAGTAGCCTGGACATCCCGGACTACCGTGAGGATTTCGGTCAGACGCTGGGCCGTTGGGGCGTGGGGTCTGGCCCTTATCTGATGCTGCCATTGCTGGGACCTAGCTCGGTACGCGATGCCGTTGGCATGGGCGTGGATTTTTACGCACTCAACCCGATTGTCTGGGCTACCGACAACCATGCCCTCCTTTGGGGGCTGAACGGGCTCTGGTATATTGATTACCGGGCCGATAGGGAAAATGCCGTCAATATCCTCGAGGGCGCCGCCCTCGACCGCTACCGGTTCTTCCGAGATGCCTATTTCCAAAAACGCCGCTACAGCATCTCGGACGGCAATCTGAACGATCTTCCGGAGACTAATCCGGAGGCCGAGTCGGATCCCGGCCTCAAAAAACCTGCGGCCTTGCCCGTGAATCCCTGATGACCCGGATCTGCCGACCTCGTTGGAGGTTGATTTTGCTGCTGATTTTCGGGCTCGCCGGAGGCTGGACGGGGCTGTCGGCCGACCCGATCACGATGGTGCAGCGCCATGACTTCTGGGTCAGCAAGGCGCGACTCCTGGAAGGCATTGCATCGACACAGCTGGATGTCGCCCTGGATGAACCCTTTCGCGCCTTACACAACCGGGTGCCGGAGTTTTGCGAATGGGCTTTTCAATGGCGCACCAGCTACCGATTGCTACGGACAGGCGTTTTCGCACTGGTCACCTGGTCTTTCAGCGACGCCCCCTCCAGCGGGTTTTTGATGGCACCGATGACGGCCTGGCGAGACAAGATTGCCGAGCAATTCATCGCCTTGGTGATCACTCCGGCCGGGGGCGAGGAATTGCTGACCCTGACCTATCGGCGCTGGCGGAGGGAATTCAATCAGATGGTTACCTCGGTGGTGATCGAAACCCGCCAGAATCTGGCCTTGCTGGAAGGCCGTCCTCCGCCGGCCGCGCCGTCTCCCTTACCCTTTGATGAACTCAGCCAGATGGAGGATTTTTTAACCGCCCGCGAGGCTTCCATAGCACCCATTGAAGTGCGCATAGTACGGCCCCTCGTTGCACGTCTGGTCTTGAGACCCCCGATTGCCGTGGCAGTGGCTTCCGTGAGCGAATCACTCGGTGCCTCCGGGAACCTGTCGATATTTACCAACCCCACGGGCTGGGCGGTCACCCTAGTGTCATTTTTTGGCGTGGACTACTTGCTCAACCGTCTGGATGCCACCCTGCGCCAGGAAACCCTCGCTACCCAGATCAACCAGGGTCTTGACCGGGTTAGGGAGGGGGTGCGGGAACGCTGGCTGAAGGTGGCAAGGGAAGACGTCCAGCGTTACCTGGCCGAGATTGAAAAACCGTAACAAAGGCCCGAAAGCAGACTTGCAGAATCTAGGTATCAGCGTGGGAGTATTGGCAGGTCATCCACGACACCAATTCGTCTAACGAGCCAAGATAGCGCACACCCGCGATTTGCTCGACCTGCTCCCGTCCGCCCCAATGAAACGCCTGTCCACCGACAAGAATAGGCATTTCGGGAAATTCCGTCCGAACCGTAGTAGCGGTTTGCAACAGCGATTCCAGATTAAAATGCACCGCCAGAGATAGCGCCACAACATCTGGATGTTTTTCCCGGATCAGAACCAGTAAATCGCCAGGGGGCGTATTGGCACCCAGAAAATAACCGCGCCAGCCGTTCAGCTCAAAGATATCGGCCACCATCTTGCCGCCGATCTGGTGATATTCATTGGCCGTGCAGGTCACTACGGCGGACTTTCCCAGACGTGGCTGACTGAACAGACGCGGATACACCAGATTGAGCAGGCTCTCGGTGATGGCCGTGGCCAGATGCTCGGTGGCCACCGAGATCCGGCCATGTTCCCACAGCGCGCCCACCTCGTAGAGCGAGCGCTGAACCAGGTTTTGGTACAACACCCGCAGATCCGACTCGGCGGCCAGCCAGGTCTCGAACAGAATCCGGCACTGCTGCCGGTCTCCGGCCAGCAGGGCTTTGAGGTAGCGTGCGTAGGTTTCTTCAGCTTCTTCAGGGGCCATCAGGGTAGGGTCATCTCAGTCCGGAAATACACCAGTGGAGAGATAGCGATCACCCCGGTCGCAGACCATTGAGACAATCACGGCATCCTGAACCCTGCCAGATAGCCGCAAGGCTGCCGCCAGCGCGCCACCCGAGGACACCCCGGCGAAGATGCCTTCGCGAGCCGCCAGGGCACGGGTGGTGGATTCGGCCTCCTCCTGGGTCACGTCGATGATTTGATCGACCCGGCTGGGCTCGTAAATCCTGGGTAGGTAGGCCTCGGGCCAGCGGCGGATGCCGGGGATGCTGGAGCCCTCGGCGGGTTGCACACCGATAATCCGGATCAGGGGATTTTTCTCCTTGAAATAGCGCGAACAGCCCATGATGGTGCCGGTGGTGCCCATGGCACTGACGAAATGGGTGATGCGGCCTTCGGTGTCCCGCCAGATCTCCGGGCCGGTGCTGTGATAATGGGCGGCTGGATTATCGGGATTGGCGAATTGATCGAGAATCCGCCCCACCCCGGCGCGCTCCAGTTCGCGGGCCTTGTCGATGGCCTCTTCCATGCTGCCGGCCTTTGAGGTGAGGACGATCTCCGCCCCAAAGGCCCGCATGGCACCCCGGCGCTCCAGGCTCATGTGTTCCGGCATCACCAGAATCAGCCGGTAGCCCTTGGTGGCTGCGGCCATTGCCAGGGCAATGCCGGTGTTGCCGCTGGTCGCCTCGATGAGGGTGTCGCCGGGCTGGATCTCGCCCCGGGTTTCAGCTTCGCGGATCATGTTGATCGCCGGGCGATCTTTCACCGAGCCGGCCGGGTTGTTGCCCTCTAATTTTACCAGGAGGTGGTTTGAAGTCTCGCCCGGCAGCCGCTGCAGATGCACCAGCGGGGTATTGCCGACAAAGGCTTCAAGAACGGGAAATGGCATGCTGCTGCTCTCCAGTAGGGTACGGCCGGCGTGGCCAGTAGCAGATAGCATAATCGCATTATTCCCGGCAGGGGACTCCCACTGAACAGGGCTCGCGAAGGTGTTACCATCCCCCGGCGTGTCCATCGCTTCCCCAAGAGATTCCCTGTGTGACAAATATTCCCAGCCCTGCGGAAACAGAAAGCCCCTTCCGGGTACCACCCCCCGCACGGCGGCCTACTCGAAGGTGGTGGTGGTTCTGGCTGGTGGTACTCATCGGCACCGCTGGCGGGCTAGGTTATTTCTTTTGGCCCCCGGGATTCTGGTCTGGCAGTGGCGAGCGCGCCGCGTCAGAATCCTCGCGGGGAAGCAAGCGGCCCGTCCCCGTGGGGGTCGCCATCGTCAAACACCAGGATGTCAATGTTTATCTTGAAGGCCTCGGAACCGTCACGCCTTTCCACACGGTGACCGTCCGGTCACGGGTCGATGGTCTGATCATGCGGATGCTTTTTCAGGAAGGCCAGCCGGTCAAGGCGGGGGAGCTGTTGGCCGAGATTGACCCGCGGCCCTTCCAGATCCAGCTGGCCCAGGCCGAGGCCCAGCGGGCGCGTGACCAGGCGCTACTGGACAACACTCGCATCACGCTGAAACGCTATCAAAAACTCCTGGCGGAGCATTCCATCGCCAAACAGGATTGGGATACCCAGGAATCCCTGGTATCCCAGCATGAGGCTGCGATCCGCGTCGACCAGGCCCAGATTGATAACGCCAAACTGCAACTCCAGTATGCCCGCGTCACCGCCCCCATCGATGGGCGTCTGGGTTTGCGTCAGGTCGATCCGGGCAATATCGTCCGCGCCAATGATCTCACGGGCCTGGTCGTGATCACGCAACTACAACCGATGGGCGTGGTGTTTGCCATCCCCCAGGATCGGCTGCCTGCGGTACTCACAAAACGTCAGACGGGAGAGCCGTTGAGAGTCGATGCTTATGACCGGGAGGGAAAACGCAAGCTCGCCAGTGGCGAGTTGCTGGCCATCGACAATCAGATCGACCCGGCCACGGGAACGGTCAAGCTCAAGGCGGTATTTCCTAACACCGATGAAAGCCTGTTTGCCAATCAATTCGTCAATGTGCGGCTGCGTCTCGAGGTCAGGCTGGCGGTGACGGTCGTCCCCAGTGCCGCAGTTCAACGCGGCACCCCGGGTACCTTCGTGTATGTGATCCAGGACGACGATACCGCAACGGTGCGCCCTGTTCAGCTGGGGCCGGTGGAAGAGGGGCAGGTGGTGGTCGAGACCGGGCTGACCCCTGGCGAGCGGGTAGTGGTGGAGGGTGCCGACAAGCTGCGAGAAGGTGCCAAAGTCGAGAGAGCGGGCTCATTGGTACCGGCCGGCTCCGAGGACAGGCCGGGACAAGGGCACCGCCGAGGGAAGGGAAAATAGCTGAAAATAGCTGAAAATAACTGAAAAATTGACTCCAAGGATCCCCATGATCGTGAGCGTGGCCGTGGGGGTTTTGCAGGATGCCGCCGGACGAGTGTTTTTGTGCCGCCGCCCGCCGGGTGGTCATCTGGCGGGTCTGTGGGAATTTCCGGGCGGAAAACTGGAACCGGGAGAATCCCTTGAAACCGGGCTGGCCCGGGAGATGGACGAGGAACTCGGTATCCAGGTACGGGTCAGCGAGCCCCTGATCCGTCTGCCTTACCACTATCCGGATCGCACGGTCGTTCTCGAGGTGTACCGGATTCTCGACTATCAGGGCATCCCGCACGGACGCGAAGGGCAACCCTGCGGCTGGTACCGGATCGAGGATCTGGCGCTGGATGATCTGCCGTCCGCTGACGCCCCAATCCTTGCGGCGCTCCAACTCCCCGCTACTTATCTCATCACCGGCGAGGATCCCGAAAAACCTCCGGAATTCCTCGCCCGTCTGGAAGCCGCACTGAGCCAAGGTGCCCGCCTAGTGCAATTGCGGGCCCACGCCCTGGACGACTCCCGCTACCGGACGCTGGCGGCCGAGGCCCTGGTGCGCTGCCGGCGTCAGGGCGCACGCCTCCTGCTCAATCGGGACACGGAAACGGTGCGGGCTGTGGGTGCCGATGGCCAGCACCTCTCCAGTCACCGGTTGTGGACGCTGTCCGGACGGCCCGTGCCCCGGACGTTGTGGGCCGGGGCTTCGTGCCACAACGCTGCGGATCTGGCGCGGGCGGGTTCTATGGGGCTGGATTATGCGCTCCTGTCCCCGGTGTTACCGACCGCCAGCCATCCCGAGGTGTCGCCCCTGGGTTGGGAGGGTTTTGCCCGCCTGGTGGCAACAGCAGGCCTTCCCGTGTATGCCTTGGGTGGAATGAAACCGGGGGATGGCAAAATCGCCCGCCGTCACGGCGGACAAGGAATCGCGACCCTCAGCACGGGATGGCTTAAAATAGACACAATGGACTATTGATCGCCACCCGCCAAAGCCCTATATAGCGCCTTACCGTTCCCCTGGAGAACCGGTTTTCAACCGCCGGGTCATAAACTTTTCCCTATGCAAGAGTACGCGCTGCTTCTCGTTAGCACGATCCTGGTCAATAACTTCGTGCTGGTGAGGTTTCTCGGTCTGTGCCCCTTCATGGGGGTTTCCAGGCGCACCGAGCCTGCTGTCGGCATGGGGCTGGCCACCACCTTTGTCCTGACCCTGTCGAGCCTGGCCTGTTATCTGGTGAATGCCTATCTTCTGGCCCCCCTGGGCATTGAATATCTCCGCACCATTGTTTTTATCGCCGTCATTGCCGCAGTGGTGCAGCTGACCGAGATGGTCATGCGCAAGACCAGCCCGCTGCTCTATCAGCTACTCGGCATCTATTTGCCCCTGATTACGACCAACTGCGCGGTGTTGGGGGCGGCCTTGCTGAATTTTCAGGAACAGCGCGGCCTGATCGCGTCGGGCCTGTTTGGTTTCGGTGCTGCGGCCGGATTTTCCCTGGTTTTGATCTTATTTTCCGCCGTGCGGGAACGGGTTGCTGCGGCCGATGTCCCGGAACTCTGGCAGGGAGTGCCAATCTCGCTGGTCACGGCCGGTATCATGTCGCTGGCCTTCATGGGCTTTGCCGGCCTGGCGCGGGGCTGAGGCGGATCAGAATGTTACTGACGATCGCCGCAGTGACCCTGCTGACCCTCATCCTGGGAACCTTGCTGGGATTTGCGGCCTTGCGGTTCCGGGTGGAAGGCAATCCCATAGCCGATCAGGCGGAAAAGATTCTGCCCCAGACACAATGCGGTCAATGCGGTTTCGCCGGTTGCCGGCCCTATGCCGAGGCCCTAGCGCAGGGTGAAACCCCGGTCAACCTGTGCGTGCCGGGGGGTCCGACCGTCGCGGTGGCTCTGGCCGAACTCCTGGGTCAAGACCCCAAAACCATCGGCCGGCTCGAAGAAAAACCCAAGGCCGTGGCCTACATCATCGAGACCGAGTGCATTGGCTGCACCCTCTGTTTGCAAGCCTGTCCGGTGGATGCCATCCTCGGTGCCGCCAAGCAGCTCCATGTCGTACTCAAGGGGGTCTGTACTGGCTGCGAGTTGTGCCTTCCCCCCTGCCCGGTTGACTGTATTCGCATGGTGCCGACGGCCGGAACGCTCCGGACTTGGCGCTGGCCAGTGCCCGGCACCGCCGCTTCCGGATCATCGCCTTCGTCGCTTTTTGCAAACCGCTCCTGACGATGGCCGCCTGGAACGCGCTCGCCCAGTTTTTCCCGGCCGCTGCCGGGCGGACGTGGCAGCTTCATGGCGGCTTGCATCTTCCGGATCACAAGGCCCTGGCCAATCTCGCGTCGATCCAGCCGGCCGGGTGGCCGCCGACCCTGGTTCTGCCTCTCTCCCAGCACATTGGAGAAGCGGCCAGACCCCTGGTCAAGCCTGGCGACAAGGTGCGAAAGGGACAAATGATTGCCAAGGCCGAGGGATGGCTCAGCGCGCCACTCCACGCCCCCACTTCGGGGCGGGTGAGCGCCCTTGAAGACCGTCCCGTGCCACATCCCTCGGGACAATCGGCGGTCTGTCTGGTGATCGAGCCGGATGGGCTGGATCAATGGGCGGATCTGCCGCCTCCGCTAGCCGATTTTGCCAAGCGTCCCGCCGCCGAGTTACTGGCACGGATTGCCTGGGCTGGTCTGGTGGGCCAGGGCGGTGCCACTTTCCCAGCGGCGGTCAAGCTGGCACCGCGCACCCCGGTGCATACCCTGATCCTCAACGGCGCCGAGTGCGAACCCTACATTAGTTGTGACGATCGCCTGATGCGTGAGCGCCCTGGCCGGGTTTTGGCGGGTGCGGCGATTCTCCGCCATATTTTGGGCGTCGAGCGATGTCTGATCGGCATCGAGGACAATAAACCGGAAGCCATTGCCGCGTTGCGTCAGGCGTTGCGGGAATCTGGTGACGACGCCACCCGGCTGGTGGTGGTGCCAACCCTCTACCCCAGCGGCGGTGAAAAACAGCTGATCTGGCTGCTGACTGGGCAGAAGGTGCCGAGTGGCGGCCTACCGGCCCAGGTGGGCATGGTCTGCCAAAATGTCGCCACCGCAAGTGCCGCCGCCGATGCCGTACTCGATGGGCGGCCGATGATCTCTCGGATCGTCACCCTGGCGGGTGCCCGGATGGCCCGCCCCGGCAATTGGGAGGTGCCAATCGGCATACCGGTGGCAGAACTGATCGCCCAGGCGGGTGGTGATAGGTCTCCCGCTGAGGGGCTGATTGCTGGGGGTCCCATGATGGGTTTTTACCTGCACAGCGACACCATACCCATTACCAAGGGTCTTAATTGCCTTTTGGCCCTCAGCGCCCAGGAGGCCCCCGACCCGGGGCCGGCACTGGCCTGCATTCGCTGTGGGCGTTGCGCCGAGGTCTGCCCGGTCAGACTGCTCCCTCAACAGCTCTACTGGTATGCCCGCGCCAAGGAATTTGACAAGACCCGTGAGTATCATCTGGCCGACTGCATCGAGTGCGGTTGTTGCGCCCAGGTCTGTCCCTCTCATATTCCACTGGTTCATTACTACCGCTTTGCCAAGACCGAGCTGGCCGCCAGGGATCGGGAAAAACGCGAGGCCGAGCAGGCTCGTATTCGTTACGAGGCCCATCTGGCCCGTCAGGAGCGGGAACGCCAGGCCAAGCAACGGCAGCGTCCGGCGACGCCCGCGCCCACCGGAGAGGCCGAAGCGGCGGCCAAACGGGTGGCCATCGAGGCCGCGCTCAAACGGGTGGCGGACAGGAAGGCCACCGAGCGTACTCACGAGCCTCAAAAGTAGAATTTTTACCATTTTCCCGGCCCTTCTTTCGAACACCCAGGAATTTGAAGTTATAGCGAAACGCACTAACTTTTATTTTAAGACATCCCAATTCCAGCGAGGCTTACCATGAGACCCCGGGCCACCAGCGTAAAGTCGCGCAGGTAGGCACCACGGGAAGCCCAGGAAATGAGCCCTCAGGCCATTGAACACAGGGTTCACGCATCAACATTGCGCGACTTTACGCTGGTGGCCGTATTTCAGCGGGAACGACAACACGCCCACCTTCTGACATTTTCATTGTGATCATGGCGATAAATCCATGCAGAAAGATAGATGTCAGTATAGCCCGCCTCGGGATATTTTTGGCAGATCAATCGAGCCTGGCTATTTTCCTCCCGCACCACGTCGCTTATACCCCATTCGGGGGGGGGCAAAATTTGAAGAAAGTGTATAATTCACGATCAGGTACCCCTTCAGAAACTCCAATTGATTGAGCCTCTGCCTATGAAAACCCTGAAGTCACTCTTCCTGGGCATTTTGTTGATCCTGTTGTCGCCGGGTCGCGGCATGGCTCGGATTAGCGGTGGCTGGCGGGCTATGTTGGCCCTGTTGTTACTGCTCTATTCTGAGCTTGCGGCAGCGGGCAATCTCGATCTCCATGTATCGTCCTATACCT
>JBAXSA010000017.1:0-19567 GCA_037130945.1 Pseudomonadota bacterium
TCGACAGCGAACACAATGCGGTGTTTCAGTGTCTGCCGGGAGGGCAATCCCAGGCTGGACTGATCGCGCTAGGCGTGGAGCGCATCATTCTGACCGCCTCGGGAGGGCCTTTCCGGGAGACCCCGGCGGCCGATCTGGCCCAGGTCACCCCCGAACAGGCCTGCGCCCATCCCAATTGGGTCATGGGCCGCAAGATTTCGGTTGATTCCGCGACACTGATGAACAAGGGGCTGGAAGTCATCGAGGCTTGCTGGCTGTTTGATCTGCCACCGGAACGGGTGGAGGTGGTGGTTCACCCGCAGAGTCTGGTGCATTCGCTGGTGCAGTACCGGGATGGTTCGGTGTTGGCCGAACTCGGCTATCCGGATATGCGCACCCCGATTGCCCATGCCCTGGCGTGGCCGGATCGCATCACTTCGGGGGTACCGCCCCTGGATCTTTTGGCGGCGATCCGTTGTGATTTTCAGGCCCCGGATCGGCGGCGTTTCCCCTGTCTGGATCTGGCCTATGGCGCGATTCGTGCGGGCGGTACCGCCCCCTTGATTCTCAACGCCGCCAACGAGATCGCCGTGGCCGCCTTTCTCGACCATCGTCTGGGTTTTACCCAGATTTTCCAGGTCGTGGATCGTCTGTTGCAAGACACCCCCATCGAACCCATTGAAAGCCTCGAACAGCTATTGGCGGCGGATCGGCGTGTCCGGCAGGTGGCACACGGCGTGGTTAGGGCGTTGGCTTAGTGGGCTTGTCATGAGAACTCGAGTCAAGATTTGTGGCCTCACCCGAACCGAGGATGCGAAGGTCGCGGTAAAACACGGGGTGGACGCCATTGGTCTGGTGTTTTACCCGGACAGTTCCCGGGTGGTGACGATCGAACAGGCACAGGGCATCCTGACGGCGTTGCCACCCTTTGTCACCGCCGTGGGATTATTCGTCAATCCCTCGGCTGAACAGGTGAGGCAATGTCTGGCGGTCTTGCCTCTCGGGCTGTTGCAGTTCCACGGTTCGGAGAGTCCGGCGTTTTGCACCCAGTTTGAGCGGCCCTGGATCAAGGCCATTCGTATGCGTCTCGAGGTCGATCTCCTGGCGGAATGGGATCGCTACCGGGGGGCTGCCGCCCTGCTGGTAGATGCCTATGTGCCGGGAATGCCGGGCGGGACGGGCGAAACTTTTTCCTGGGAAAGAATCCCCTCAACCCTACGCGGAGAAGTGATCCTGGCTGGGGGGCTGACTCCTGCCAACGTCGGCTCCGCCATCATGGGCGTCCGGCCCTATGCGGTGGATGTCAGCGGCGGGGTTGAACAATCGCCGGGTATCAAGGATCCCGGCAAGATTCGGGCATTTATCGAAGGCGTACAGCGTGGCGATGATTCCAACCGATTTTGACTTTACCCGGTTTCCCGACATTCACGGCCATTTTGGCCCATATGGCGGGCAATTCGTACCCGAAACCCTGATGTATCCCCTGGAGCAGCTCTGGGAGGCCTACCAGCGTTACCAGGTGGATCCGGCGTTTGTGGCGGAACTCGACGCCGATCTTCAGGATTATGTCGGCCGGCCCTCGCCGCTCTACCTGGCCGAACGCTGGAGCCGGGAACTCGGGGGTGCGCGGATCTACCTCAAACGCGAGGATCTCAACCACACCGGTGCCCACAAGGTCAACAACACAGTAGGCCAGGCACTCCTGGCGCGCCGCATGGGCAAGACCCGCATTATCGCCGAGACCGGTGCCGGACAGCACGGGGTGGCCACGGCCACGGTGGCGGCGCGGCTGGGGCTGGAATGCGTGGTCTACATGGGCGAGGTGGATGTCGCACGCCAGGAGGCCAATGTCTTCCGGATGCGCCTTTTGGGTGCCACGGTGGTGCCGGTGACCTCGGGTTCCCGCACCCTCAAGGATGCGCTCAACGAGGCCATGCGGGACTGGGTGAGCCACATCGACAACACTTTTTATATTATCGGTACGGTCGCGGGGCCCCATCCCTATCCCCTGATAGTGCGGGATTTTCAGTCCGTGATGGGCCGCGAGGCGCGGATACAGTGTCTGGCAAAAACCGGCCACCTGCCCGATGTCCTAATTGCCTGCGTCGGTGGGGGATCCAATGCTATTGGTCTGTTTCATCCCTTCCTGAATGATGCCGGGGTGCGGATGATCGGTGTCGAGGCCGCCGGGGAGGGACTAGCGAGCGGCCGGCACGCCGCGCCGCTGAATGCCGGTCGACCCGGGGTGCTGCATGGCAACCGCACCTATCTCATGGAGGATGATGACGGGCAGATCATCGAGACCCATTCGATCTCCGCCGGACTCGATTATCCCGGGGTGGGCCCCGAACATGCCTGGCTCAAGGATATGGGCCGGGTGGCGTATGTCGCCGTGAGTGACACAGAGGCGCTGGCGGCGTTTCACGCCCTGACCTGCATCGAGGGCATCATCCCGGCGCTCGAATCTGCCCACGCCCTGGCCTACGCCATGAAACTCGCCCCCACCCTGAATCCTGAGCAGATTATCATTGTCAATCTTTCCGGCCGGGGCGATAAGGATATGCACACCGTAGCCGCTCACGAGGGTCTCCGTCTATGAGCCGCATCGCCACCCGTTTTACCGCGCTCCGGCAGCAACACCGCCGGGCCCTGATTCCCTATCTGTGCGCGGGGGATCCGTCGCCCGCCCTGACCGTGCCGCTCCTGCATGCCCTGGTGGCGGCGGGGGCGGATATCCTGGAACTCGGCGTGCCCTTCTCCGACCCCATGGCCGATGGGCCGGTGATCCAGCGCGCCACCGAGCGGGCACTCCGGCACGGGGTGCGTCTCTCGGATGTCCTGGCGATGGTACGCACCTTCCGCGAGCAGGACACGGCCACGCCGGTGGTGTTGATGGGTTATCTCAATCCCGTCGAGGCCATGGGATATGACACCTTTGCCACTCAGGCCGCCGCCGTCGGCGTGGATGGTGCCCTGATTGTTGACGCGCCACCCGAAGAGGCTGGGGATCTGGCCGCCGCGCTGCGGACTCGCGGACTCGACCTCATCTACCTGATCGCCCCCACCAGCACGTCAGAGCGGATTGCCCGCATCTGCCAGGCGGCCAGCGGTTTTGTCTATTATGTCTCGGTCAAGGGGGTGACGGGCTCGGGGCAACTCGACACCGACGCCGTGGCCGCACGTCTGGCCGAGATTCGCACCGTAACCGATCTGCCTCTCGGGGTCGGTTTTGGCATCAAGGATGCCGACTCTGCGGCACGGGTGGCGCAAGTGGCGGATGCGGTGATCGTCGGCAGCGCCCTGGTGAGCCGGATCGAGGCGCGACTGGCCAACCCCCTGTCGCTGCTCGAGGATCTCCCGTTTTTTCTCAAGAGCCTGCGGCGCGCCGTCGATAGTGGCTATCCGGGGTGATCTGCGGAACACCGCTAAACAAAAACCTGCTATTCAGGAGGTACCAATGAAGTGGTCGGAGGTTCGAGCCGAATATCCCAACGAGTGGCTCGTCGTCGAGGCGATCCAGTTCCATGAGGAGGGAGATTTGTTCGTCGGTGATGACATGACCCTGGTAGAAAAATGTCCTGACGGTAGCGCCGCGCTGGAAGCCTACCGGCGCCTCCATAGGGTGTATCCTGGACGGGAGTTTCTGTTCGTGCATACCAGTCGCCAAGATTTGCGGTTTGAGGAGCGGCGCTTACAATCATGAGCAAGACACAGGCACCCCTGATTCGATTCATCCACGCCGCCGATCCCCATCTGGACAGCCCACTCCAGGGGTTGGAAGCCTACGAGGGTGCGCCGGTCGACGTGCTGCGAGGCGCGACCCGCCGGGCCTTCGAGAATCTGGTGAACCTGGCCATCGACGAACCGGTAGATTTTGTCGTCATTGCCGGCGATCTCTATGATCGCGACTGGAAAGATTACAGCACCGGGTTGTTTTTTCGCGGTCAGATGGTTCGGCTCAAAGCCCATGGTATCCCGGTTTACCTGATTGCCGGGAACCATGATGCGGCCTCCGTGATCTCGAAGAAGCTCAGCCTTCCCGACAACGTGCGAGTATTTTCCACCCGCACCGCAGAATCTCTCGAGGTACCCGGGCTGCCCGTGGTGATTCATGGTCGTGGCTTTCCCCATCGCACTGTTCCCGAGAATCTGGCCCAAGAGTATCCCGCCGCCATCCCTGGCAAGTTCAACCTGGGGCTGCTTCACACCAGCCTGACGGGACGACCCGGCCACGACACCTATGCCCCCTGCTCTGAGCAGGATCTTCACGACAAGGGGTATGACTACTGGGCGCTGGGTCATGTTCATCAACCCGAAGTGATTAGCGAAAACCCCTGGATGGTTTTCGCAGGTAATTGCCAGGGGCGGCATGCCCGAGAGGCAGGGCCGCGCGGTTGCCGCTTGGTCACCCTGAATGATTCCCTTGAGGTAGAGAGCGTGGATTTTCGCACGCTGGATGTGGTGCGATGGGACAGGGTGAGGGTCGATCTGGGCGGGGTGGAGAAGGAAACCGAGGCGCTACAGCGCGTTCGCGAGGCTCTCGCTGCGGCCGCCGATCAGTCTGAGGGCCGCTTGCTGGCCGTCAGGATCACCCTGACCGGGGCCAGCCCGCTGCACGGCCTTCTACACCGGGATGCCCAGCGTTTTAGGGCGGAAGTTCAGGCGATGGCGCAGGATTTTGGTGAGGCCGTCATCTGGATCGAGCAGATCAAAATGGCGACATCGCCGATTTATGATCTCAGCCAGTTGGCGGAACGCGATACCCTCACCCGGATTGTGCTGGAAATCCTGGAAACAGCCACCCATGATGCCGGTTATCGGCCGGATGACATCGCCGAGATGCTCGCGGCTCTGCCTCCGGAAGTGCGAGAGGAAGTAGAAAGGGAATGGGACAGCGACCTGTTTGTCGCGCTGATGGCGGATGTTCGTACCCTTATCCTGGAAGCACTACAAACCCAAGGGGGAACCACGGCATGAGATTTCAGCGACTGCAGGTTCCGGCGTTTGGCCCCTTTACGAATTTGGAACTCGCGTTTCCATCGCGGGATCCTGATCTGCATGTGATCTATGGCGAGAACGAGGCCGGCAAGAGTTCCCTGCTGCGGGCCATGCGGGATCTGTTATTTGGCATTCATGGCCAGTCCCCGGACAATTTTCTGCACGACTACAAGGATCTTCGCCTCCTTGGCGAGATTCAGAACCGGGCGGGTGAAAGCCTGAGTTTCCAGCGCCGCAAGGGCAACAAGAACACGCTCCTGGATCCGCAAGGAAATCCATTGCCAGACAACGCGCTCAGGCCGTTTCTGGGCAGCATGGATCAGGCCTATTTTTCAGCGATGTTTGGCCTCGGCGGCCACGAGCTTCGCGAGGGGGGCGAGCAACTTCTCGAAGGAGAGGGCGAAATCGGTAAGGCACTCTTTTCCGCCAGCCTCGGTGGCACCCCCATCCAGCGTATTCTGGATGTCCTGGAGGATGAGTCCAACCGGATCTTCAAGGGCCGGGCGACCACCAAGGTATCCATCAGACCCGCAGTGAACCGCCATAAGGAACTTCTCAAACAAAGCCGCGACGCCACCGTCAACGCCGAGACATGGGAGCGGATGGAGAAGGATTTGGCTCAACAGGAGACCGTAAAAAAGGGCCTGGAGGAGGAGATCGACGGATTCGAGCGCGAGATTGCCTGGATTTCCCGGTGCGAGGACGCCCTGCCCAGCGTCGGGCGTCTAAACGAAGCGACGACATTACGTCACGCGCTTCCCGACCTGCCGGACGTCGCGAGTGATTTTGTGGAGCGGGCGCGATCCGCCCGAAACGCCGCCGGTGTGTCCAGCGGCAAAGTACAGATCCTCAATGCTCAAATCACGCAACTTGAGAGCCAGTTGGCCGATTGTGTGACATCCCCGCAAGTCTTGGCGGAAGCTGACGCGCTGGATGTCTTGCACCAGGATCTGGGTGCCTATCGCGAGCAAAAAAAGGCACTGACAAAGCTGCAAACCAAACTCGCCGGCATCGAGCCGGTTTTGCGGGCGGGTATGAAGAGTCTGGAGGTTCCCGGTGAACTGGCATCGCTGGAGACGTTGCGTCTGGGCAGTGCTGTGTGGCTGAGTTGTGAAGAGGCGGCAAAAGTCCTGCAGGGCGTGCTGAACCGTCAAAACGACAATAGAGGCAATGCGGATAAGCTGAAGACCGAAATCGAGTCTGTGGAGAAGGAGCTGAAACGGCATCCAGAGAGGGATCTGACGCCACTCCGGGAAACCCTGGCAATGGCTGCGGAGGCTACGGAAGCCAACAAAACCCTGGCGGCGAGTCAGACCCTGGCCGAAAACCTGATCCTCAAGGTTGCGGTCGAGCGGGCCTTGGTGCCGGGTGTCCCCGAAGATCTGGACGCCGCCATTCGCCTCTCCGTTTCCACACCCGCCACCCTTCGCAAGTTCCGCGAGCGGTTTGACCGTCTCGAACGCGACATCCAGGATGCCATGAAGTCTATCCGTAACGAGAATAACAGGGTCAAGACCCTGGAGGACGAATTACGCCGCCTTGAGCGCCGGGGTGAATTGCCTTCCGAAGACTCCCTCAAGCAAGCCAGGGATTACCGCGATCATGGCTGGCAATTGGTTCTTGCGGACTGGAAAGGCGATGGCGCAAAAGAGGCTCTGGCGGCCGATACGCCGCTGGAGGAGGCCTTCCCTCGTGCGATCATCCGGGCGGATCGGATCGCCGATCAACTACGTCTGGATGCGGAAGTCGTTGCACAGGCCGAAGAAAAGCGTCTCCAGATCCGCAACGGCCAGGAGAAGATCCGGGAAACGACCGTGACACTCGCTTCACTCCAGGATTTGCTCAAGGAATGTCAGACCTCTTGGGAGGCGGAATGGGCTCGGACTGGCATTCGTCCTCGTTCGCCCGGCGAGATGGAGGAATGGCGTGAAAATTGGGTTCGGTTGCGGGAGACCAGCGTCAAACTGAGAGAGACGGAAGCTGCAGTCAACGCCAAAAATGCCCAGGTTCAGCGTGCGAGGGAAGCACTGGCGGGGGTTTTGATGGATTCCCGCGACAAATCCTTTGTGGTGTTGTTCGAGGCCGCCATCGGCCAGGTTCGGAAAGGGGAGGAATCCGCCGGGCGGCGAAGCGCCATCCGGGAACGGCTTGAAAACCTGAAAAAACAGTTGGAGAGCCTTGACCGGCAATCCGAGAGTCTTCTCCAGGCCATCGAAACGGCGGAGGCAAACTGGCGGTCTTGGTGTCGAACCGCAGGGTTTCCGGAGGGCATGACGCCCGATTCAGGCCAGAAATTGCTACAGGAACGAAAGCAACTCCTCACGAATTTCGACATCTGGAAGGAATTATCCGGTGAAGCCGGGATGATGGCGGAGACCGTGCTTTGGTACGAGCAGCGTGTTGACGAGAAGGCCGCCTCGCTGGGCATCGTAGCGGATCTCACGGAAGCCCGGGAAGCCGGACTGTGGAAGGCGCTTTCCCTGGCTCGCACGATCCAGGCCGCGCACGATCAACTGGTTTTCCAGATTCAAGGCGGCAAGCATGGTCTGACGACGGCACAACAGATGGAAAGACAGACGTTGCAATCCCTGGAAGAACTGCTGCGCCTTGCCAGACTGGGCCGCGTGGAGGACTTGGAGCCGCTGCTCGCCAACCTGGAAAAACGCACCGAGGTACAAAGCCGGATCAAGAGTTTCAGGGAAACACTGAGCGGACTCGCGCGTAACCAGCCAATGGACGCATTCATCGCCCGCGTTCAAACCGAGAACGCGGACGAGCTACCCCAGCGCAAAGCGCTGATGGAGAACCATAAAACCGCGAAAAAGCGGGCTCTTCAAGGTGTCCAGGCCGAGTGTGACCGGTTGAACCGGCAAAAACAGGAACTTGAGAAGGCGGTAGGTACAGCGGCCGATTTTCGACAGCAGGCGGAATCCGTGGCGACGACCCTGAAGCAGGATGCCTCCCGATTCATTCGTCTGAGACTGGCTAGCCATTTCCTGCAAACTCAAATCGAACAGTTTCGGGAGGAGAATCAGGGGCCTTTGTTGGAAAAATCCGGGCAAGTCTTCAAACAAATAACACAGGGTGCCTTTGACGGTCTCGCGACAGAAGTCAATGACCAGGATATTCCGATGCTGGCTGGCCGCAGGACGAGTGGGAAGAACGTTCCCGTAAAAATGATGAGTGACGGATCCCGGGATCAACTCTATCTTGCCCTTCGCCTCGCAGCGATGGATCGCTATCTGGAGGAACACGAACCGATGCCTCTGATACTGGATGATCTTCTGATTACGTTCGATAACGAGCGAGCCAGGGCGATCCTGCCGCAGCTCGCCCATCTCGCCGGGCGGGCTCAGATATTCCTGTTCACGCATCACGAACACCTGATTGAACTTTGCCATGAGACGCTAGGTGAGGACCAGTTCATGCTGCACCCTCTGGTCACCTCCCTGTAACCAGAGATCAAACTCGACAAAAGTCCTTTGATTACTTCGGCTCGGCCTTGGCGGATACCGGCGCGGCGGTGGGCTGGCCATACCCATAAGGCGCATAGCCATAGGGATTGTAGTAACCCTGGTCATAACCACGGTCATAGCCACGGCCATAACCACGGCCCGAACCATTGGCACTCATGCCAAAGCTCATGCTGAAATCGCCAGAGGCGTCACCGAACCCATCGTTACCCCAGCTGCTATTGCGGTCAGAGCCCCAAAAAGCATTCGCAGAGACACCCACCGTCATCAGGGTCACCAGAGCCGCAATCTTCGTCAGTTTTTTCATAACTGTCTCCAAAATCAGTAAAATCTAAGCAGTTTCGTGTGGTCGGAAAGTCTGTCAAGCAGCTTCCATGTGAATAATAATATTAGAATCTTATTATTTAGTCAATAACTATTTTGAAATTTTTTTACCCAAAGGGTCAGGATCAGCGTGTCACCGCCTCGAATTCTTTTGCTGCCACCCCACCTGGTCAACCAGATCGCTGCCGGCGAGGTGGTGGATCGGCCGGCCTCGGTGATCAAAGAACTGATGGAAAACAGCCTGGATGCCGGTGCCCGGCGGATCGAGGTGGATATCGAAGGGGGCGGTAGTCGGCTGTTGCGGGTGCGGGATGATGGATCAGGCATCGAGGCCGACGACCTGCTGCTCGCGGTGTCTGCCCACGCTACCAGCAAGATTTCCCATCTGGCCGATCTTGAGGCGGTGCGCACCCTGGGTTTTCGGGGGGAGGCCTTGCCGAGCATTGCTGCGGTGTCGCGTTTAACCCTGACCTCACGAACCCTGGGCAACTCTCACGGCTTCGCCGTCACCAACGACGGCCAAGCGAACTTTCAGGGGCCGAGTCCGGCGCCACATCCGCCGGGTACCTGCGTTGAGGTGCGGGAACTCTTCTTCAATATCCCGGCCCGGCGTAAGTTTCTGCGCTCGGAGCGCACTGAGTTTGGGCATATCGAACAACTGTTCCAGCGTCTCGGACTGGCTCATTTCGCAGTCGCCTTGCGCCTGAGCCATGAGGGACGGGTGGTGATGGATCTGCCGGCCGCCCGTGGCCCGGATGACTGGAGCGGCCGCCTGGAAGCCCTGATGGGAAAAGAATTTCTCGCCGAGTCCCTGACAGTCGAGGCGGAAACCCTGGGGATGCGCCTGTGGGGCTGGGCGGGACGGCCAACCCTCTCGCGCAGTCAGGCCGACCGGCAGTTTTTCTATGTCAATGGCCGGATGGTGCGGGATCGGCTGCTGGGTCAGGCGGTGCGCGGAGCCTATCGGGATACCCTGTATCAGGGCCGTCAGCCGGTCTATGTCCTGTTCCTCGACATCGACCCCCGGGGTGTGGACGTCAATGTTCACCCTACCAAGCACGAGGTGCGCTTTCGTGAGGGCCGGCAAGTCTTCGACATGATCCACGCAACCTTGCGGCGGCGGCTCGCCGAGGGGCTGGCTGGCGGGCCTGCCGATGAAATTCCGGCAGGGCTAGTCACCGAATCCGGTCAGACCTTCCCTGTGGCGGACAATGATTGGCCGACAGCGGCGGCTTCCCGTCAATTTGGCCCCAGTCAGCAACCCCTGACGCTGGTGCGGGAGGCCGACGAGCCTCTGTCCGCAACGCCTTATTTGACGGCAGAGGCCGATGACGGCGAAATTCCGCCCCTCGGCTTCGCCCTGGCCCAGTTACACAGCATCTATATCCTATCGCAGGCAGCGGATGGCCTGATCCTGGTGGACATGCACGCCGCCCATGAACGAGTGACCTATGAGCGCCTCAAGGCGGCGCTGGCAGGTGTCCCGCTGGTGCGCCAGCCCTTGCTGTTGCCGGTGCGGGTGACCGTCAGCCAGGCCGAGGCCGGTTGGGCGGAACAGCAAGCGGGCTGGCTACAAGGGCTGGGGGTGGTGCTGGAGCGGCTGGGCCCCGAGACCCTGGTGTTGCGGGAGTTACCAGCGATGCTGGCCGGTGCCGACGGCGAGCGCTTGGTGCGGGATCTGCTGGCGGATGGGATGGCGTCGGGCGATAGCCGGCGGATCGAGGAAGAGACTCACCGGCAACTGGCGTCTTTGGCCTGTCATGGGTCGGTGCGTGCCGGGCGGCGGCTTTCGGTGGCCGAGATGAACGCCCTGCTGCGGGCCATGGAACGCACCGAACGTGCCGATCAGTGCGGACATGGCCGGCCCACCTGGATACGATTGGGGTTGGCTGACCTCGACCGGCTATTTTTACGAGGCCGATGATGACTGCGGCAGAACCGCCAGCGGCGGTTTTTTTGATGGGCCCGACCGCCGCCGGCAAAACCGATCTGGCGCTCGGGATTGCCGAGCGCCTGCCGGTGCGTCTGATCAGCGTGGATTCAGCCATGATCTACCGGGGTCTGGATATTGGCACCGCCAAACCCTCGCCAGCCATTCTCGAGCGTTTTCCCCACCATCTCATCAATCTTCGTGACCCCATCGAGCCCTATTCGGCGGCGCACTTCCGGCAAGACGCCCTGGCGGCCCTGCTGGAGGCCCGCGCGGAAGGCCGGGTGCCGCTCCTGGTGGGCGGTACCCTGCTGTATTTTAGGGCCTTGGAGCAGGGCCTGTCGGTGATGCCCCAGGCCGATCCCGAAGTCCGGGCACGGCTGGCCCAAGAGGCCGCCGAACTGGGCTGGGCGGGGCTCCATGAGCGGCTGGCGCTTCTCGACCCCGCCGCTGCCACGCGCATCCACCGCAACGACCCGCAACGGATTCAGCGGGCCCTGGAGGTCATTGAACTCACCGGACGGACGCTGACCGACTTGTGGGAGACGGGGGGCGAGACGCCCCCCCTCCGGGTCTTAAAACTCATCCGAGCACCCGAACAGCGGGAGGTTTTGCGCGAACGCATCCAGCGGCGCTTTCAGACCATGCTGGATCAGGGGTTCGAGAGGGAGGTGCGGGGATTGTGGCAACAACCCGGCATGCACCGGGATCTCCCGGCACTGCGGGCAGTCGGTTACCGGCAGATGATCGGTTATCTGCTCGGCGAATACGGGCAAGATGAAATGACGGCCCAAGCGATCACGGCTACACAACAACTCGCCAAGCGCCAGTTGACCTGGTTGCGGCCCATGACGGAGTCACTGTGGCTCGGGGATAGCAGCGGCCCGCCCCTGGATAGGGCGATGAGCGCCATCGAAGGATTTTTGGCAAACTCCGGCGCAGGCACCACATGACCGGCGCGCCAGGCGCAGAATCATGGTATTTATAGTGTCCTATGCGACTGGAGAAGATCAAACTTAGCGGATTCAAGTCCTTTGTGGATCCCACCACGGTGCCCCTGGCGTGCGCCCTGGTGGGCGTCGTCGGGCCCAACGGCTGTGGCAAATCCAATGTCATCGATGCCATTCGCTGGGTGATGGGCGAAAGTTCCGCCAAGATGTTGCGGGGCGAATCGATGGCCGACGTGATTTTTAACGGCTCGACCAGCCGCAAGCCCGTGAGTCTCGCCACCGTCGAGCTGGTGTTTGACAACGCGGACGGCTCGGCTGGCGGTGCTTTTGCCCGTTTTGCGCAGATCTCGGTCAAACGCCAGGTCAGCCGCGATGGCCAATCGAGCTATTTTCTCAATGGCACCCGCTGCCGCCGGCGCGATATTACCGATCTCTTTCTCGGCACGGGCCTGGGACCCCGCAGTTATTCGATTATCGAACAGGGGATGATCTCCCGGCTCATCGAGGCCCGCCCGGAAGAGTTGCGCGGGTTTCTCGAAGAGGCCGCAGGCATCTCGCGCTACAAGGAACGGCGCAAGGAAACCGAGACCCGGATCCGCGCCACCCGGGAAAATCTCGACCGCCTCAATGATCTCCGCGAGGAGGTGCAGAAACAGCTAACCCATCTGGAACGCCAGGCCGCCACCGCCGAACGCTACCGCCGGTATCGCCAGGAAGAACGACAGCTCACCACCGAACTGCGGGTGCTGCGCTGGCGCGCCCTGGATCAGGAACTCACCGAGCTGGAGCAAATCCTGACTGTCCTGTCGCGGGACATCGAGGCTGCCCTGACCCGGCAGCACGCTCTGGAGGCGAACCTGGAGAGTCAGCGGGATCAACAGGCCACGGCCGGCGACCGTCTGCATACCGTACAGGGCGAGTATTACGCGGTGGGTGCCGCGATCAGCCGTCTCGAGCAGGCCATCCAGTTTGCCCGTGAGGCGCAAAACCGGCGAGCGGAGGAACAGATCAAACTCAGCCGAACGCTGGCCGAACTCGAGTCCCTGGTAGCCCGCGACCAGACACGCTTGGTGGACATCGCGGCGGAACTCGCCCATCAACGTCCGGAGTGGACGACCTTTGAGGCAGAGGGTCAGACGCAGGCACACACCATTGCCGGACAAGAAGCGGCGCTGGCCGCCTGGCAGGCCGAGTGGGACGAGTTCCATCAGCGGGCCGCCCTACCCGCCCAAACCGCCCAGGTGGAGCGAACCCGCCTCAATCACCTTGAACAACAGGAGGCCCAGGCGATCCGGCGTCTGACCCGGCTGCGAGAAGAGCAGGCACGCCTGGAAGACCCTGGACTGGAACTCGAGATCGAGTCCCTCGAAGAACGCCTGACCCTTCAGGAAGGGCATCTGGAAGGGGCCGGGGCCGCACTCGCGGAGGCCCAGGCCGCGATTCAATCGGCACGCCAGAATCAGCAAGGCCTCTCGGAACAATTGGACAAGGCCCGGCGCCAGGTTCAAACCCTGGGTGGCCGCCTGGCCTCCCTAAAAGCCCTGCAAGCGGCCGCACTGGGTGCCGGTGAACCGGATTCCCGGCGCTGGCTGGTCGAACAGGGCCTGGCCGACGCCCCCCGGTTGAGTCAACAGCTCCGTCTTCATCCGGAGTGGGAGCGGGCCGCCGAAGCGGTATTGGGTGACCGCCTGGGTGCGGTGCTGGTGGAGCGTCTCGAAGATTGGGCCGAGGTTCTTCTGCCCCAGGGTTCCTTGGGGCTGATGACGGCCCGTTCGACCGGTTTTGTGCCCGCATTGCCCCCGGACAGTTTGGCGCAATTCGCCCAGGGTCCGGACACGGCCCTGGCCCTGCTGGCGCGGTTTCGCACCGTCCCGGACGCCGCCTCGGCCCTGGCTGGCGATCAGGGGGGTTGCTGGGTCACCCCTACGGGTCTTCAGGGCGGCCCAGGCTGGCTTTGGCAAGAGACCCGGAAAGATCCGAAGGAAAGCTTGTTGGGGCGGGAGCGGGAGATCCAGGCAACCGAGGCCGAACTGGCGAACGCCGAGGCCCGGATCGAGACCCTCGAAGGCCTGTGGGAGGCGGCCCGTGACGGCCTTGAGACCGCCGAGGAGGATCGTGACACCGCCCAGGAACAAACCACCCGGGGGCATCGCGAACTCAGCCAGATCCGCAGTCACCTGCAAGGTGCCCGCAACCGTCAGGAACACTGGCTGCAGCGCCAGGCCGCCTGGCTCAGGGAGGCCGCCGAGATCGAGGCCCAGCGGCAACACGACCTGGAGGAGATGGCGGCGGCCCGTCACCAGCTGCACCGGGCACTGGAAGCCATGTCCGATTTTGCCACGGCGCGAGAGACCCTGGCGGTGCGCCGGGAACAGCTGGTCGAGGGCCTTCAGGCCCGCCGCGAAACCCATCAAACCCTTCGCCAGCAAGCCCATCAGGTGGCGCTCCGTATCGAGGCACTGACCGCCACCCAGACGGAACTGGCCCAAGGTTTGCTGCGTTCCGAGGGACAGGCCGTCACCCTGCGGGGCGGCTTGCAAGACCTCGCACTAGCCCGGGTCGAGGCTGTCGAACCCTTGGCACTCCTGGAGGCCCAGTTGTCCGACACCTTGAAGGCGCAGATGGCCGCCGAACAGACTCTCAAACAGGCCCGTGGGGATCTGGAACAGATCGATGGCCAGTTGCGCGGCCTGGATCAGGAACGCCAACGGGCCGAACGTCTGGTGCTGGAACGGCGTGGCGAGCTGGACACGCGGCGTTTGCGTCGCCAGGAACTCAAGGTGCGGGCCGAAACCCTGGTGGAACAACTCGACCCAATCCTGCCAGAACCTGGCCAAAAAACTCCCGAGGAATCTTCAGGCGAGGGCTTTCAGGACTGGCGGGCCTTGATCACCACACTCCCCGAGAACGCGCAAACCGCCGACTGGGAGGCAAAACTTGCGGGACTGGCCGAGCGAATCCAACGCTTAGGTTCCATCAACCTTGCCGCCATCGATGAATTTCAGGAACAATCCCAGCGCGCCCATTACCTGGAGGCCCAGCACACGGATATCAGGCGTGCCCTGGTCACGCTCGAAGAGGTGATCCACAAGATCGACCAGGAGACCCGGGTGCGTTTTCAGGACACCTTCACACGGGTCAACGAGGGTCTTAAGATCCTGTTTCCACGGCTTTTTGGGGGGGGATACGCGACTCTGCAACTGACCGGCGAGAATCTGCTCGAAGCCGGTGTGACCATCATGGCGCGCCCGCCGGGCAAGCGCAACAGCAGTATCCATCTGTTGTCCGGTGGCGAAAAGGCGCTGACCGCAGTGGCCCTGGTGTTTGCGATCTTCGAACTCAACCCGGCCCCCTTCTGCCTGCTCGATGAAGTCGATGCCCCTCTGGATGATGCCAATGTGGGGCGCTTTTGCGAGCTGCTAAAATCGCTCTCGAGCCGCGTCCAGTTTATTTTTATCACGCATAATAAAATCACCATGGAAGCGGCGGATCGCCTCATGGGGGTTACAATGAGTGAACCGGGCGTATCCCGGCTGGTCTCGGTGGACGTGGAAGAGGCCATGACATTGGCCGCCTCCAGTGGCTGACGGGGCTTGGGTTCGTCTTTTGATAGATTGTTGAACTATGAACGCTGAGATACTTCGCCTAATTCTGTTTATAGCCGGTCTGACCGCCGTGGCCCTGGTTTTTTTCTGGGAACGGTACAAACGCCGCAAGGCCGCAGCCCGGTTGCGCACGCTGCGCGATCTCTCCGACGGTCATGACAAACGGGAGCCCGTATTTGGCTCCTCGTATCAGTCTGGCGAGGATAGCCATAAAAAAGACCCGGACGGCCCGGAAGCTCGTGATTTTAGGTTGCCACCGGGCGCGCCGCCAGATGGGGTGCGGGTGATCCGGCGGTCACCGGAATCTCCCACGCCACCGCTGCCAGAGCCAGAGACAGACAGCCAGGAGTCTGACCGCAGCAGCGAATCCACCCCGCCAAAAAAGCCCCCAGCGGCTTCTGTCCGGGCGCGGCCGGTCAAGACGGGCGCACCCTCTGCCCTGGCTCGCTGGGTGGGTTGGCTGTGGTCTTTCCACCGGCGCGGATCCACATCCGCAGACTCGTCACCGACCAGCACTCGCCGTCGTCCCGCCCCGCAGGGAGGGTCTGACGATTCCACCGAATGGGGCCCGGCTCGCCTGATCGTACAGATCAATGTGTCAGCCCGCCAAGATCCCTTTACCGGACACGACATCGTGCAGATAGCCGATGAACTCGGCCTGGAGGTCGGCGACATGAATATCCTCCATCGCTACGAAGACATTGACGGCCAGCCATCGATTATTTTCAGCCTGGCGAGCATGGTCGAACCGGGGTATTTTCCGCTCAACCGCATGGGCAGCTACAGCACGCCGGGTCTTACCCTGTTCACCCAACTGCCAGGCCCCAAGGATGGCTTGGCGATCTTTTCGGACATGCTGTTTACCGCCCAGCGCATTGCCGAGGTTCTGGATGGCGAATTGCAGGACGAAACCCACAGCCGGCTAACACGCCAGGTCATCGAGCATATTCGCGGCCTGATTCAGGAGCATCGACGCAAGACCCAAATCCTGCGCCGCCCATGAGTGCTCCCAACCCCATCCGCGAGCGCATCGAGGCACTGCGAATGGAGATTGGCTTTCACGCCCATCGCTATTACGCGCTGGATGATCCGCTGATCCCCGATGCGGCCTATGATGCCCTGATGCGAGAGCTGATCGCATTGGAGGGAGAATGGCCGGATCTGGTGACGATGGATTCCCCCACACAGCGGGTTGGCGCGATACCCTTGCCGGAGTTTTCCGAGGTACTTCATGCCGTCCCGTTGTTGTCCCTCGACAATGCCTTCAGCGAAGACGCAGTTCGGGCCTTCGACCGGCGGGTGCGGGAACGCCTGGAGTCCGATCACATCGTCTATTGCGCCGAACCCAAACTGGACGGCCTGGCGGTTAGTCTGCGTTTTATCGAGGGGGTTCTGGTTCAGGCCGCGACGCGGGGTGATGGCCATCGTGGCGAGGACATCACCCATAATCTTCGTACCCTGCCCAATGTCCCATTGCGGCTGATGGGCCAGGGGATCCCCCGGGTTCTCGAGGTGAGGGGCGAGGTCTTTATGCCACAAGCAGGTTTTAATGCCATCAATCAGCGGCTCCGCGAACAGGGCGGAAAACCCTTTGCCAACCCCCGCAACGCCGCAGCCGGTTCGCTACGCCAGCTGGATCCCCGCGTCACCGCGACCCGTCCCTTGCGCCTGGTGTGTTACGGCGTGGGTCAGATCGAGGAGGGCATCCTGCCTGGCCAGCACATCGAGATTCTGGATCGCCTTGTCGAATGGGGCCTGACCGCTTCGCCGGAACGTCGCCGGGTTCAGGGCCCCGAAGGGTGTCTCGACTATTACCGGGCGCTGGAGGCCCGCCGGGCAGGGCTGGGTTATGACATCGACGGGGTGGTTTACAAGGTCGATGCCGTAGCGCAACAACGCGATCTCGGCACAGTCTCGCGATCCCCCCGCTGGGCGATTGCTCACAAGTTTCCCGCCCAGGAGGTGTTGACCCAGCTCTTGGCCATCGATATTCAAGTGGGGCGAACTGGTGTCCTGACCCCGGTGGCACGGCTGGCTCCGGTGGCGGTGGCCGGGGTGACCGTCACTCACGCGACCCTGCACAATCTCGACGAGATCCGCCGCAAGGATATCCGGGTCGGCGACACCCTGAGTGTGCGCCGGGCGGGCGATGTCATCCCGCAAATCGTCGCCGCGTTCTCCGAACACCGTGCCCCAGACGCGCCCCAGTTTGAGATGCCGACCCTGTGCCCGGCGTGTGGTTCGGAGATCCGTCAGGTGCCCGGCCAGGTAGCCCTGCGATGCACCGCCGGTTTTTACTGCCCCGCGCAACGCAAAGAGGCCTTGTGCCACTTTGCCGCGCGCCGGGCGCTCGATATTGAGGGGCTGGGTGACAAACTGGTGGATCAGCTAGTGGATCGTGGCCTGGTTCAGACCCCGGCTGATCTTTACCGGCTGGATCGGGAAACCCTCTCAACGCTAGACCGGATGGGCGAAAAATCTGCGGATAACCTGCTGGTGGCGCTGGATCGCAGCCGCTCCACCACCCTCCCCCGCTTTCTGTTTGCCCTAGGCATTCCCGAGGTTGGCGAGGCCACGGCGCAAACCCTGGCGCAGCACTTTGGTAGCCTGGAGGCGCTCGCCCAGGCCCCGGAGTCTACGTTGCAACAGATCCCGGATGTCGGCCCTGTAGTGGCCACCGAGATCGTGACCTTTTTCCGGCAACCGCATCATCATGAGGTGATTGCTGCCTTGCAAAAAGCCGGCGTCACCTGGTCTAATCAGCCTTCTCGGGAAATCCACCGTCCTCTGGCCGGCATGACGCTGGTGGTGACTGGTGGCCTGACGATGCCCCGTCAGGAGATGGAGCAGTGGCTCGCCTCCCAGGGTGCCAGGATGGCTAAAAGTGTCTCCCGCAAAACCACCCTGGTAATTGCCGGCCGTGATCCTGGTTCCAAGCTCGATCGCGCCCGTGAATGGGACATTGAAGTCATCGATGAAGCGGAATGCTACCAACGCTTCGGCCAACCGCCTATACTTCTGCCTTCCTGAAGAGGTTGTGTCGGCATTTTTCTGCGGGATGCAACGCAATCTTGCAGGCACCTCATCCGTATCCCTGCCCAGATGGCGGAATCGGTAGACGCAAGGGACTTAAAATCCCTCGGTTTACACCGTGCCGGTTCAAGTCCGGCTCTGGGCACCACTTATAAATCAATGGGTTAACAGACAACGAAACAAACTACAAGAACGTGGTATTTTTAGGGTCAACGTCGGGTCAACCTGAAAAAGGCAAGCCGGGCAATCTGCGGTAGGGTGCAGAAACGGTCAACTGGATCTGTTTTTTGTGTTAGCCCGACCCCCTCGTCCATATCGAAACAGAGCGCCAAGCTTCCGCTTTGTTATCTGTCGCCACAATACGCCCCAAATGTCGTCTCCCCAATGGGGCGGCGGTGCCACGGCACGGATCATCCGAACCTCGGTGCCATCCTTGCTTACCTTGCCTAGCGATTGGCCTACCCTCACTGCCGAGTCGTCGCGCCGTCCTTCCTCGGGACGGACGGAACTGGCCATTCGCCATTCGCGACCAACTCAATGGCCCCATCGGCGAGGTTGGCACCGCGCACCGACTGACCCATGCCCGACAGATGGCGCTACGCTGGGCGAATGGGGCGGCCTGAACCGATATTCCGTACCCCCCACAACCCCCCTCGCGAAAAAACATCCCAGCCGTTCGGCCGACAACGTCACCCCTCGCACTTTCGACAGGTGGGGCTGAATAGACCGTGGCAGATGGATGGCCTTCGTCCAGATCCTCCGGGGTCAGTGGATAGTTGGCGGCCCGCACCCCGTATTGCATGGCCAGATAGAGCGCCGTTGGCGTTTTTACCGGCCCGCGAGACCCCGGTCAGGACCAACTGGGCCTCCGACAACCGATGTGAACGCAAGCCATCGTCCAGAGCCAAGGAAAAATTGACCGCACCGATGCGAACGTCATAATCCCGATTGGTACTGTGAACTCGGCCAGAGATGAATTTGGGCGACTGATGGAAGATCTGGGAGAGTGGGGCGGAAAAGGCTGAGAATAGATCGAACAGGGGGACGCCACTGGTGGCCAGATTCTCCCGTAGCACCGGATCGGTGAGGGTGGAAAAATGATGGTAGGCATAGCAGCCACCGTCTGCCGTGATACCTCCGGCAACTTCGCGGCATTGACGAACGGTATGGTTAGAGCTTCATAGCAAAGCCCATTAAACTGGGAAAAAGATATAAAGACTATGGCTCATATTGGGTTTTGAGGACATGCCGGAATCCATGGCCTTTCACCATCTT
>JBAXSA010000018.1:0-19440 GCA_037130945.1 Pseudomonadota bacterium
ACCAGAGGATTTTTGATGAATGAAGCGTGATCACAGCATGGCTTGGAAACACTTGTTGTCCGGCCGTCGTCTGGGCCGCGAGGCGGCGGCCCCCACCGTGCGAACCAGCCGTACGCTGTTTCAGCAAGACTATGACCGCATTATTTTCAGTTCGGCTTTCCGGCGTATGCAGGACAAAACCCAGGTGTTTCCGCTGGCCGAGAGCGACTATGTACGCACCCGCCTGACCCATAGCCTGGAGGTCTCTTGTGTAGCCCGCTCGCTGGGCACCATGGCCGGCGAGGTGTTATTTGAACGCTACCGGCCAGATGGCCTGGCACCTCAGGATATCGGTGCCATCGCCGCCGCTGCGGCCCTGGCGCACGACATTGGCAACCCGCCCTTTGGTCACGCCGGCGAGGACGCCATTCGACTCTGGTTCCGGGAATCCCCCTGGGCCCAGCGTTTCCGGGAAGGCTTCAACGCTACCCAGCAGGCGGAATTTGATCGCTTCGAGGGCAATGCCCAGGGTTTCCGGATCCTGGTGCGGGGCGAGGCCTTTGGGGGCCCCGGCGGAATGCAACTCACGGCCGCCGTACTCGGGGCCTTTGGCAAATACCCGCGTTCTGCCGGCCCAGCCCAGTGTGAGCAGGCCGCCAGCCAAAGAAAACACGGATTTTTTGAGGCCGACGCGAGCTGGTTTGCCGAAGTGGCAGCGGCCACCGGTCTCATCCCGCAGGTGCCCGGACAACTCTGGTGCCGCCATCCGTTGGCCTTTCTGGTCGAGGCGGCGGATGATATTTGCTACTTGGTGGTCGATTTCGAGGACGGCTTTCGCCAGGGTTGCCTGAGCCTGGACGAGGTCGAGGGATGGCTTTTTCCCCTGTGCCGGAACCCGCATGAGGTCAAGGCACGATTATTGAGGTCACAGAGCCCCCCTGAACGTGTCTCGCTGCTGCGCGCACAAGCCATCGACGGCCTGATCCAGGCCGTGAATGAGGCCTTTCTGGCACTGGAGCCCGAGATCCGTGACGGCACCTTCGACCGGGAGCTGCTGGATGAGGTTCCCGCCAGGGCGACCCTGGACGAGATCCGTCGCATCGCCCTGGCGCGAGTCTATACCGCCCCGGCGGTGATGCAGATCGAATCCGCAGGTTACGAAGTGGTTTACGGATTGCTTGACGGCTTCGCCGCCGCCGTCTGGACGGTACTGGAAAACGGTCAGCCATCGCCCCGTTATCGAAGCCTGTGGCAATTGCTGCCGGCGGATTTTAAGTCCACCCGGGATAGCTACCAGGGGCTACTGGGTGTCACGGATTATGTTTCTGGGATGACCGATTCCTTCGCCGTGTCGCTCTACCGGCGACTCAAGGGGATTGCCTTGCCAGGGTTGAATTTTTAACATCCGGGACTCCCTAGTGGTTTTGACATAGAATCAAATATCTTAATCCATCAAACCCCCACCGGAGCCTGAACTGGCTTGTTAATTGATTCCCGACCATGAGCAGCGATCGTACCTATTTTCTCGATGTCTCGGATCTCAGGATCGGCATCTTTGTCTATCTCGACTTGAGCTGGACTGAGCATCCCTTTTCCATGAGCAGCTTCAAGCTCCGTTCCCAGCAGCAGATTGACACCATTCGCACGCTCGGCCTTTCGCGCATCCGCTATTCGCCGGAACGCAGCGACCCCGAGGCTCTACAGGCGTTGGCGGGTGCCCAAAATACCCCTGACGAGGTCAAACCCGTGGAAGCGGCCGTCGAGAAGCCCCTGATCCAGAAAACCTCCCACCGTCAGGCGCTTTGGGCCGCACAACAGGAGAGTCTGGCCCAATGCGAACGGCAGTTTGCCGATGCCTCCCGGGGCTACAAGTCGATTCAAAAGCTCGTCCAGGATCGGCCCGCCGTGGCCCGTCAGCAGGCAACGGCACTGATCGAGGGATTGCTCGACAAGATCCAGACCGATCAGGAGACGACCATCCGCTTGCTGTCGGAAAAGGCCGGTGAGGAAAGATCGCTGCACGCCATCAACGTCTCGATCATTGCGCTGCTATTTGGCAAGGCCCTGGTGCTGGCTCCCGGGCGTCTCAAGGCTCTGGGTCTCGGTGCCCTGCTGCACGACGTCGGCAAGATTCGCCTGCCGGAACACCTGCGCTGGGGCGACCTGCCCATGAACCCCCTGGATAAACAACTCTTTCAACGGCATGTCACCTATGGACTGGAGATTGCCCGGAACATGGGGGTTGACGAGGAGGTTTTGATGCTGATTGGCCAGCATCACGAATTCGTCGACGGCAGTGGCTATCCCGAGGGCTTGCGCGGGGATCGGATGACTCTCTCCTGCCAGCTGCTCTCGATTGTCAATTTGTACGACAACCTGTGTAATCCCGCCAACCCGCCTCAGGCCATGACCCCGCACGAGGCCATGTCGATCCTGTTTGCCAAGATGCGCTCACGCTTCGAGAAGGATTTGCTGGTGTCCTTTGTCCGGATGATGGGGGTCTATCCCCCCGGCTCGCTGGTGGAGCTGAATGATAGCCGTTATGCCATCGTCACCTCGGTGAGTACCACCCAGCCCCTCAAACCCACGGTGCTGGTTTATGACCCCCAGATACCGCGCGAAGAGGCTCTACTGCTCAATCTGGAACAGACGCCGGAGTTGGGGGTTCAACGTTCCCTCAAGCCCCTGCAACTGCCCCGACGGGCCTTTGAATATCTCTCGCCTGGCCGGCGGGTCTGTTATTTCTTTGAACGCGCCCGGTCGCTCTCATGCCACGATCCCGAGAGATAAACCTCGAGGGTTGGCAAGCCCTGATCGACGGCCTGCTGGAGGCGGTCTGGCTGGTGGATCCCGAGAATCTGTGCATTCTGGCGGTGAACCGCCCCGCACTCAAACTTCACGAGATGTCCACCGATGCTCTGATCGGCCGCCATGTCGGTGATCTGGCGGCGGCTCCCGAGGATCTCCTGTTTTGGGAAGGCCTGGATGGAGAGAGGCCGGATCGGCTGTTATCAGACACCCTGGTGCTGCGTGTCGATGGCTTGCCCATCCATGTGGTTCGCAAGGTCTCGCCGGTTCTTATCGAAGGAACCCTGTGCTTCTACCTCGTCGGGATGTCGGATCGCTCCGAACAACGGCGAGTCGAATCCGAACTCGAAAAACTTCTGGCCGAATTGCGAGCCACTTTGGAATCTACCGCTGATGGCATGTTGGTCACTGACCTCGATGGTGCCATCCGCGGCTACAACCACCGGTTTGCCGAACTTTGGGCACTACCCGAGGCCTTGCTGACCCAGCGCGACGACTCGGCCATCTATGGCTGGATGGAGCAGACCGTACTCGACTCGGTGGGCTATTGGGAACAACGGGTGGCCATCGACCTCGAACCCTTTTCCGAATCGACCCGTCTGATCGCTCTAAAAACTGGCAAGGTTCTGGAGTGCGTGAGTTTGCCCCAATATGCCCGTGGCCAGCCGAGTGGGCGGGTTTATTCTTACCGGGACATGACCCAACGATTCGCCGACGAGTCCCAGCTACGGCTTGCGGCGCAAGTTTTCGAGCAAAGTCTCGACGCCATCTTTATCACGGATACCGAGCAGCGGATTGTCGCCGCCAACTTCAGTTTCGAGCGCATCACGGGCTTTGCCAAGGAATCGGTGATCGGTCAACTGCCCGAACTATTCGTGGCGAACCTGGACAACAATATCTGTTACCAGCGGGTTCGCGACCATTTGGCACTGGAGGGCGTCTGGCAAGGCGAGGTCTGGAGCCGGCGGCAGGATGGTTATGCCTATTTATGCCTGCTGTCCACCGTGCGGATTGCCGACGAGCGGGGACAAGAGCTGCATTGCATCGGCTTCTTCAAGGATCTGAGCGAGGCTCTGGCGGCCCGCAAACGCATCGAAGAACTGGCCTATACCGACGCCCTCACCGGTCTGCCTAACCGCCTGTTGCTGGCCGATCATTTTGACCTGACGTTGAAGATGGCGATGCGCAGTGGTACCCCCTTTGCCATGCTCTTTCTCGACATCGACCATTTTAAGCATATTAACGATTCGCTCGGTCATCACTTTGGAGACCGGGTATTGGTACTGGTGGCCGAGCGTTTACGCCAATGCCTGCGGCAAATCGACACCATCTGCCGGTTGGGTGGCGATGAATTTGTCATCCTCCTGCCCCAGACCAGCACCTCGGGTGCCGAGATCTCGTCGATGCGCATTCTCGAGGCGATTTCACAACCTTACCAGGTCGACGAGGTGGCCTTTTCGCTGAGTGGCAGCATCGGCATCGCCCTGTATCCGAGCGATGGGGATTCCATGGACGACCTCATCAAAAATGCCGACAGCGCCATGTATGTCGCCAAGGCTCAGGGACGTTCCTGTTACCGCTTTTACCACCGGGAAATGAATCTGGGACTGCTGTCGCGGATGAAGCTGGATCATGCCATGCGTTTGGCGCTGATGCGTGGTGCCTTCGAGTTGGCCTTCCAGCCCCAGCTCGATCTGGTCTCTCACCAGGTCGTGGGGGTCGAAGCGCTGATCCGCTGGCATGACGAAGTCCTGGGCCAGGTGCCCCCATCGGAGTTCATTCCGGTCGCGGAAGAGACCGGCACCATTGTGGCGATTGGCCACTGGGTGCTGGAACAGGCGGTACGGCAGGCGGCGATCTGGTACCGGCAGGAGCGGGGGCTGGTGGTGGCGGTGAATGTTTCGGCCTTGCAGTTTCAACAGGTCGGCTTTATTGCACGGGTGGAAAAGGTGCTGAACACTGCGGGTTTGCCAGCGCAGTTTTTGGAGCTGGAACTGACCGAGTCGATTCTCATCCGCGACGCCGATGAAGGACTGCGGCGCCTGAATGCCCTCTCGGCGCTGGGGGTGAAGCTCTCGATCGACGATTTCGGCACCGGCTATTCCAGCCTCAACTACCTCAAACGCTTTCCCATCCAGCGCCTGAAGATCGACCGTTCCTTCATCAGCGATCTGCCCGAGAACAACGACGACGCGGCCATCGTGCGGGCCATTATCAGCCTCGGTCACGCCCTTCACCGGCGGGTGATTGCCGAGGGTGTCGAGAGCGAGGGCCAAAAACAGTTTCTCATGCAGGAGGGCTGCGATGAGATCCAGGGATTTTTATTGGCCCAAGCCATGCCCCCTGAAGTACTCGAACAATGGTTGCAAGACCGGGACAAGAGTTAGGGATAGGAAATCGGTGCCGTGAATTGTTCGTAGGACAGCGGCTGCGGCATCCTGACGGTGGGATCGCTGGGCCGATGGGCCTCCAGCTCCGCCAACCGTGCCTTTAGTTCATGAATCTCTGTATCCCTGACCCTTAATTGTTGTTGCAACTGGCCCGTGGCGGGTGATGCCTGGGTTTTTTTGACGGCCTTCCGCGACGTGGCATGCTTGGCGACCACATGGGCCGATGCCGGAACGCCATGCGCTGGGGCGGCGGGCGCGCCGTGACCCTGCGCATCGGCCAGCGCGGCTTGGTCGAGAGAACTGGCCATGGCGAACGAAGACCCCAAAAGACCCCACAACAGCACCAGAGAGAAACGATTCAAAATAGGCAACACGATCTTCTCCCGCATCAAAATGCCAGCATGGAACCGGCTTGCACATAGCCAGGCAACACGGACGGCGTGGGTGCCTGCTGAAAATGGCACCCCTCAAGGACAGGGGTACGGAGACACTCAAAAAAGCGTTGATCGAGACTCAATTCGGCGGTGACCTCATAATTACCCTGAGCAACGGGGGTAATCTGGGTGATTCGCGCCCCGCGCACAAAGGCATTGACATAGAGTCGGGCGCTGTCATTTTGAACCATTGCAGAATGTACCGTGGTCTGACCCATTACCCGCACCCCATAGGCCTCTTCGGCCAGTGACCGCAAGGCGTCAACCTTGGCGGCGCGAATCGCCAGAATACGCCGCTGGCCGTCCGTATAACCTGCATAATTGCTCTCCGCGCCATAGCCAATCGCGGTGATATTGACGGGTGAAAAGGCGAGCGGCTGGGATTCACCGCAAGAGGCGGAGCCGTTAGGGCATCGATGGGCGCAGCCCTGTACCAAGGCCACAGCCATTGCCAAGACTAGAAAGCGGGCGTTCATTCAGAATCCTCCTTTGGATGTGCCGGGATTTCCCACTGGGCCGATGGAAATCAGTTGCATTATTTTAAGCAATAAATGCGCCATTATGATCTTATTTTTCCTAAAAATTGCCGCACGCCCAATATTTAACATCCTCTGTTAATTCTCGTGGAAAGTGTTAAGATTGTTCTATAACTAGCTAATTTATCAGACTTTAGCAATATTTCTTTAATCTTCAGAGGTGTCCTGTGACTCAAACCGCGTCATTGTCGGCCTTGGCCGCCCACCATCTCCCCGAACTGATTCAACGCCTGATCAAGGAGATCGCGGTTTTGGTATGTTTCGTGGTGGCCAGTTATCTGCTGTTGTCTCTGGCCAGTTATTCACTGGATGACCCCGGCTGGTCCTACACGGTTCCCCGTGAGATGGTTCAGAACCTGGGGGGGCGATCCGGTGCCTGGCTCGCGGATCTCTTGCTGTATCTCTTTGGTTTAGCCGCCTATTTACTACCGGTCATGCTGGTCATCACCGGCTTGTTCCTGCATCGTCAAGGTTCTATCGGCACCTTTGATCTTCAGCAGTTGGCCTTGCGCTGGCTCGGTTTTTTTGTGGGCCTGGCGTCGGGTTCTGCGATCATTTTTTTGCGTTTTGGCGCGATTAAGCTCGGTCTTCCGACGGGTTCCGGCGGTGTTCTGGGCGAGCTATTGGGCACACAATTGGCGATTTTACTGCGAATCCAGGGGGCGCTCCTGGCGATGCTGGGCCTATTCCTGGTCGGCGTCACCCTGTTTAGCGGCCTGTCCTGGTTTGGCTTGATGGATCGGATTGGTGCCACAGTGCTATGGGCCGGGCGCGGATTCAAGAGTGCGTGGTTCAAGGAGCGGCAACGCTTTGCCGATCTCCGGCCAATTCCCGGCACTGCGGTGCCAAAAATCCCGGAAGCCGCCCCTGTGCTGGAAACCGTGCATACCACAGTGAATCGGGTAGAAACACCGCCAGCGGCTAATCCCACCCTTTCGCAGAAGGAGAATGACCCCCCCCACCCTGCCCACCCTGATAGCGGCCTGTCTGGCCATGACCGGCGAGAACCCTCCATGGATCTTGGCCAGCGCTTTGCCGGCGGCGAATCTGACATGACCCTGGACATTGATGAGGCCGAGGAGCCCCGCTTCGCCTTTGGGGCTCTGGAGGACGACGAACTGATCGAGACCCGGCGAATCCCTGCTGCCGAACCGCCGGTGATTCGCCCGGAGGTACCGATTCCCCCGCCGGAGACCCGGGATGTTCACCAGGCCGACTACGAGCCACAGATCCCCCGAGCCATGCCACCAGCGGCTGTCAAGCAGCCCCCACGCGGCGTATCCTCCCTGGCACCCTCGGGTTTTCCTGCAGCGGGCCGTTTGCCACCTCCCAGCCTCCTGGATCCCCCCAAACACCAGCTTCTGGGGTATAGCGCCGAAATCCTGCAAGCCATGTCGCGCGAGGTGGAGTCGAAACTGGCCGATTTTGGCGTCGAGGTTCAAGTTGTCGCGGTGCATCGCGGCCCCGTGGTGACACTCTTTGATCTGCAACTGGCTCCCGGCATCAAGGCTAGCAAGATCACCGGTCTGGCCAAGGATCTCGCCCGGGCCTTGATGACCATCAGCGTGCGGGTGGTCGAAATCATCCCCGGCAAATCGGTGATTGGCCTCGAAGTGCCCAATCAGCATCGGCAGACTGTTTATCTCCGCGAGATTCTGGAATCCGATGCCTATCAACGGGCCACCTCGCCCCTGACCATTGCCCTCGGTCAGGACATCACCGGCGAAACCGTGGTCGATGACCTGGCCAAGATGCCTCATGCCCTGATTGCCGGCACCACCGGCTCGGGAAAATCGGTGGCGATCAACACCATGATCCTCAGCCTGCTATTAAAATCCCGGCCCGAGGATGTACGGCTCATTATGATCGACCCCAAGATGCTGGAACTCTCGGTGTATGAGGGGATTCCCCATCTTTTGTCGCCTGTGGTCACGGACATGAAAGATGCCCACGAGGCTCTGCGCTGGTGTGTTGTGGAAATGGATCGCCGCTACCGGCTTCTGGCGACCCTGGGGGTGCGCCACATCAGCACCTACAACGTCAAGGTGGAAGACGCGATCACCGAGGGAAAACCGCTCCGCGACCCCCTCTACCGTACCCTGCCGACAGGCTCCGGCGGCCTCGATCAGATTCCGACGCTGGAGAAAATGCCCTATATCGTCGTCATCATCGACGAGTTGGCCGATCTGATGATGGTGGTGGGCAAGAAGGTCGAGGAGTCGATCGCACGTCTCGCCCAAAAGGCCCGCGCCGCTGGAATTCATCTGCTCCTGGCGACTCAACGGCCATCGGTGGATGTCCTGACCGGCCTCATCAAGGCCAATATTCCCACACGCATTGCTTTTCAGGTCTCGTCCCGGGTGGATTCCCGAACTATTCTCGACAACATGGGCGCCGAACAGCTCTTAGGCCACGGCGACATGCTGTATCTCTCCCGCTCCGCCCTTCCCCGCAGGCTCCATGGGGCCTTCGTCAGCGATCAAGAGGTGCATCGGGTGGTCAACGATCTCAAGGAACACTGGGGTCCGCCCCAGTATGTCGATCTGCGGGTCAAGGAAGATCACGAGCCAGTCGCCGCAGACTGACAGATGCTGGTACTCGCCTCGACCTCGCCCTACCGCCGGGCCTTGCTAGCCCGGCTGGGGCTGCCCTTTGTGACCGCCGCGCCCCATCTGGATGAGCGTCCTCTCCCCGGCGAAACCGCCCGCGATCTGGTGATTCGTCTCGCCAGGGCCAAGGCCACCGCAGTGGCTGCCGACTATCCCGAGGCCCGGGTTATCGGTTCAGATCAGGTGGCGGTGCTGGATACACCTGAGGGCGAGAGAATCATGGGAAAACCGGGTAGCCGTGAGCGAGCCCTCGAACAACTCCGCCAGCTCTCCGGGCGATCCGTGACCTTTCTCACCGGCCTCTGCCTGTTGAATACCCGCACGCGACATTGCCAAACCGCGTGCGAACCCTTCCGGGTCGATTTCCGCCCGTTGTCCGAGGCAGACATCGCCGTCTATATTGACCGCGAAAGCCCCCTGGATTGTGCTGGCAGCTTCAAATCCGAAGGGCTTGGCATTGTGCTTTTCGAGCGCCTGGCCGGTGACGATCCCAACGCCCTGATAGGCTTGCCCCTGATCCGGCTAATTCGCATGTTAGAGGCTGATGGCCTCATGTTACTCTCGCCATAACGTCGATATTCAGGAAAATTCCCCGGAGATCCCATGTTCGAAGCCACTAAACTCGGTCGCACCCTGAGCAAAGAGGCCTTTAAGACACAGCTCGACACCCTCCGGGCTGAACTCCTGGAGGTTCAGCGGGCGTTGCGCGAGACCCAGATCACCGTGATCGTCCTGGTGGCCGGCGTTGACGGGGCCGGCAAAGGCGAGGTGGTTAACCGCCTCAACGAATGGATGGATACCCGGGGCATGCAGACCTTCGCCTTCTGGGGCGAAACCGACGAAGAGCGCGAAAGACCCCACTATTGGCGTTTCTGGCGCACCCTGCCACTCCGGGGTCAGATCGCCATTCTCTTTGGCGGCTGGTACCAGGCACCCATCGAACAGCGTTTCGACAATCTCTGCAGCGACACCGATCTCGATGCGGAACTCAACCGCGTCGTGGATTTGGAGCGGATGCTGATTCAGGATGGCACCTTGATCCTCAAATTCTGGTTTCACCTGCCCGAAAAGATTCAGCAAAAACGCCTCAAGGAACTCGCCCGGGATGACCGCAGCCGCTGGAAGATGCGCGGTGACAAGGCCAAGTTCGCCGAGGGCTACCGCCGCTTCGAGGAGGTTGCCGAACGGGTGATCCGCCATACTGACCGCGGTATTTCTCCCTGGTATCTCATCGAGGCCAGTGACCGCCGTTACCGGGATATTACCGTGGGACGCACCTTGCAGGCGGCGATCCAGGGCCGGATCAATCAACCGTCGGGGCTGACCCAGGCTCCCCCCACCTCCCATGCCCCCAAACTGCCGGACGAACCCTCGGCGCGCATCACGATTCTCGATCATCTGGATCTGAATCAAACCCTCAGCGCCAAGGAATACAAGGCGCGTCTGCAAAAAGGCCAGGCCGAGGCCAACGAACTGGCGTGGGCGGCGTACAACGCCAAGCGTTCCTGCGTGATGGTCTTCGAGGGAGTGGATGCCGCCGGCAAGGGCGGGGCGATTCGCCGCATCACCGAGGCCATCGACGCCCGTCTCTACCGCACTATCCAAGTGGCCGCGCCCACCGACGAGGAAAAAGCCCACCATTATCTCTGGCGATTCTGGAATCACGTCCCCCGAGCCGGGCGCATCACCATCTATGACCGTTCCTGGTACGGGCGAGTCCTGGTGGAGCGGGTCGAGGGCTTTGCTGCGGAGGCGGACTGGCATCGCGCCTACGCCGAGATCAACGCCTTCGAGGAACAACTCCTGGCCAGTGGCGTCATCCTCCTCAAGTTCTGGATGCAGATTGGCAAGGACGAACAGCTACAACGCTTTAAGGCGCGCGAACAGGTACTCTACAAACAGCACAAGATCACCGAGGAAGACTGGCGCAACCGCGAGAAATGGGACGACTATCAACAAGCGGTCAACGAGATGGTGATTCGCACCAGCACCGAATATGCCCCCTGGACGCTGATTGGTGCCAACGACAAGGGCCACGCCCGGATTGCGGTGATCGAGACGGTCTGTCAAACCTTACGGCGCGCCCTGAAAGAGGAGGGCTCACCCAACAAACGCCATCACACCTTTGGTAAGACGGACGCCCAGTAAATTGGCTTAAAACTCCATAGGGTTTGTTGAAAATGACGATCATGTCTTGAGAAGCATCGCGCGGCGTGTCATAAATAGCAGGGTGTGGGATCGGATCACACGGTCATATCCCGACAACGTTCCGTTTACAGTACCCCCCCTCACGCCGGAGCCACTTATGCGTAGGTTATTGATTGCTGTTATTACTGTCTTGTCCCTGTTGAGTTTTTCCCAGGCGCAGTCCGCGCCGACGGCCGAAGCCGTGCCATTTTCGGAAACAAACCATCCCTACGTCATTGGCCTGGGTGCCATTGCGGGGGTTGTCGGTGTCCAATATCTGCTATTTGGCGCCTCTGGTTTTCCCTTCTGGCCTGGTTCCGTACCGTCCGGCACCGTGGTCGCTCCGGAAATTTCGGTGGGTATCAGTCGCATGTTTGCCACCACGAGTGCCGTACTGGGTGCATGGGCAGGGCTATGGCTTTATGACCATTAGATGCTTAGATGCGAATGTGATCACGAAAATCCTTTACCCTCTTCAAAAATATTGAGGAAAAATCATGCGTAGATTGTTGACTTTTGTCCTTACCCTGGCGATCAGTTTTCTATCGGTTGCTGTTTCTCTCAACGCCAATGCCGCGAATCAGACCGACAGTCAGACCTCGCGCGGTGACCATATAGCACTCCTCGATCACCGCTTACTCACCGCCGGTGTTGGCGCGATCGCGGGGGTCGTGGTTTTCAATATGCTGACCTATCCTCTGGGATCGGTGCCGTTTGTGGCCGGGCCGCTGGCTGCGACCCCCATCGATATCGCCTTGGGTAGCCGGCGTTTGGCTGTTTTTGCTGCGGGTGGTGGTGCCCTGATAGCCCACTACTTCTATAGTTATTACCACAGCCCGCAATGAGAGATGCCAGGCTTTCTGGAGTTTTTTACAGAGCCTTTTCTCCTCGTTTAACTAATTTTTACTCATGAGGACATTTACCATGTACAGACGGATTATCGCTGTTTTATTGGTGCTGAGTTGTTTGGCGTCGTCTACCGCCTTTGCCGCCGCTCAGACCACACCGCCCACGACAAAGACTGAAATTCATGTATACCCATTGGTTCTGGCTGTGGGTGCCTTGGCAGGGGTAGCCACCATGAACTATCTCACCTATGGAGTGGGCGTTTTGCCCCTTTCGGTGGGTATGGAGAGTACCGCGCCGATCATCTCTCCGGCTGCGGCTGCGGCGAGCCGGGTCTATGTGATTACCTCAGCGGTTCTGGGTGCCTGGATCGCCAGCGCGATCTACGGTTCATAACTCTCGAGTATTGTTTGCCATCGCCGCTTGCTGGATCCAGCGAGCGGCGTGGTGCGTTTTAGTCATTTTTGTTTCCACGGAGGCCGTCATGTCCATATCCCCCCCCAGCACGTGCGTATACGCTTTCGAGAAAGGTGACGGCAAGGATAAAAAGCTGCTCGGCGGCAAGGGTGCCAACCTGTGCGAAATGACCAAAATCGGGCTCAATGTGCCGCCTGGTTTCGTGATTACCACCGCCACCTGCCTGGAATATCTGGCCGACAGCCAGCGTCTGCTCCCCGCTGGGTTGATGGAAGATGTTCGTCGTCATATGACGGACGTGGAGCATAAAACCGGCAAGGGTTTCGGCAGCCCGGACAATCCGCTGCTGGTCTCGGTGCGTTCAGGTTCCGCCATGTCCATGCCGGGCATGATGGATACCATTCTTAACTTGGGTCTCAATCAGCAAACCCTGGCGGGTGTCATCCGGCAAACCGGCGACGAGCGGTTTGGCTACGACGCCTATCGCCGCTTTATCCAACTATTCGGCAAAGTGGCCTTGGAGATCAAGGACGAGCATTTTGACGAACAGTTCGAAGAAGTCAAAAA
This sequence comes from Pseudomonadota bacterium, assembly GCA_037130945.1. Taxonomy (GTDB): domain Bacteria; phylum Pseudomonadota; class Gammaproteobacteria; order Chromatiales; family Chromatiaceae; genus JBAXSA01. The sequence goes on from JBAXSA010000018.1 coordinate 12,774, forward strand.
GGCTGCCGGGGTTAGGCAGGACGTGGATCTCAGCGCCGCCCGGTTGCGTGAGGCGGGAGAACGCTTCTTGCAGGTGGTGCATCGCGAAACGGGCCGGCCCTTCCCGGATGACCCCTACGAACAGTTGGAGATTGCCATCAAGGCGGTGTTTAACTCCTGGATGGGCAAGCGGGCTGTGGATTACCGGCGCGAATTCAAAATTACCCCGGAAATGGCTCATGGCACGGCGGTGAACGTGGTGGCCATGGTCTTTGGTAATCGGGGCAATGATTCCGGTACGGGGGTAGGTTTCACCCGTTACCCCGATACCGGCGAGAACAAACTATTTGGCGAATATCTGATCAATGCCCAAGGCGAGGACGTGGTTGCGGGCATCCGTACTCCCAAACCTATCAACGCTATGCGATATGAGATGCCGGATCTGTACCGGCAGATTCTGGAGCTTCGCAACAAGCTGGAAACCCACTACAAGGAAGTTCAGGATTTTGAATTCACCATTGAAAAGGGGACGCTGTACTGCCTGCAAACCCGCAATGGAAAAATGAATGCCACGGCCTGGGTGCGAACCTCGGTGGAAATGGTACAGGAAGGCCTGATCGACAAGGCTGCGGCGCTGTCCCGCATCAACCCCGAGAAGCTCGAACAACTGCTCTTCCCGCACATCGATCCCAAGGTCAAGGTCACGCCACTGGCTCGCGGTCTGGCCGCCTCACCCGGTTCGGCCTCGGGTCGCGCCGTCTTCGACGCTGATCGTGCCGAACACATGGGCCGCAATGGCGAAAAGGTCATCCTGATACGCGAAGAGACCAAGCCTGAGGATATTCACGGTTTCTTCGCTTCACAGGGCATCCTGACCAGCCGAGGTGGCAAGACCTCGCATGCGGCGGTGGTGGCACGCGGCATGGGCAAGCCCTGCGTGGCGGGGGCCGAGGGGATTCAGGTCAATGTTCGCACCCGTCTGGCCATTGTCGGTGACTGGACTATCAAGGAAGGCGATATCATGACCATCGACGGCTCCACCGGCAATGTCTACCTCGGTGAGTTGCCAATGGTGGAACCGGAATTCTCCAAAGAACTGCATGTGCTGCTGGAGTGGGCGGATCAAACCGCACGGCTTAAGGTCATGGCCAATGCCGACACCCCCGACGACGCGGTTCGGGCTGTCAAATTTGGTGCCATGGGCATCGGTTTGTGCCGGACTGAACGCATGTTCAACGCCGTGGATCGTTTGCCCATAGTGGTCGAGATGATCATGGCCGAAACCTCCGAACAACGCCAGGCGGCGCTTGACCGTTTACTGCCCATCCAGCGCAGCGATTTCAAGGAGATATTCAAGGCGATGTCACCCCGGCCGGTGACCATCCGTCTGTTGGATCCGCCGATTCATGAGTTTCTGCCGAGTGAAAACCAACTCGTTGAGGAATTGGATCAGCTCCGCCAGGTGCGGGGCATGATCGTGGGCATGGGCGTTTTGTCGGAAGCCATGCGGTTTATGGCCCCGGCTCAGGATCGCCAAGCCCCCCCCACCTTCACCAATCCCGTGCTGGTAGATCAGATCATCCAGCGCAAGGAAGTCATGCTCAACAAGGTTCGTGCCTTGTTCGAGGTCAACCCGATGTTGGGGCATCGCGGGGTGCGCCTCGGGATCACCTTTCCCGAGATTTACTCAATGCAGATACGCGCAGTGGTCGAGGCCGCTGCCGAATGTGTGCGGGAAGGCATCGATGTCTCTCCCGAGATCATGGTGCCGCAGGTCTGTACTGCCGAAGAATTGAGGCGGGTCAAGGGTTTTCTGACAGGTATTCTCCAGTCCGTGGAAGCTCAGTATCGGGTCAAGGTGAAATTGCAATTTGGCACCATGATCGAGGTGGTACGGGCCTGTATGCGCGCCGATACACTGGCCGAGGAGGTGGAATTTTTCTCCTTTGGCACCAACGACCTGACTCAGGCGACTTTTTCCTTCTCCCGCGAGGATGCCGAGAACAAGTTTTTGCCACTCTACAATCAGTACAAGATTCTCGAAGACAACCCCTTCGAGGTTCTGGACGTGAAGGGCGTCGGCGCACTCATGCAATTGGCGGTGAATCGGGGCCGTGAGGCTCATCCTGGTCTCAAGATCGGCATTTGTGGAGAACACGGCGGCCACCCGGATTCGATCAAGTTCTGCCACAAGATCGGCCTGACCTATGTCTCCTGCTCGGGTCCGCGGGTGCCTATCGCCCGCTTGGCCGCCGCTCAGGCGGCGCTGGAAACCACCAGTGGCGACAAGACGCTCTAAACCCTTATAAAAAACCTTCCCGGCGCTTTCTTGCGTTGGGAGGGGTTACCCGCTGCTAGCGATAGGGTATGACCCGCCCTGGCAAGGCGAATTGTTGTTGAACCTCTCCGGCGACTTTTTCTGAATGGCTTTTGTCGGTATCGGGGCCGATTCGCACTCGGTGAAGGGTTCGTTTGTTGATGACGACGCTCTCGTGAAAGGCGGCAAACCCTTTGCCGCGAAGATGATCAACAATCCCTTGGGCTTTCTCCTGGGTGGAAAAACTACCCACCTGAACCGCCCAAGTCGTCGCCGTTTGCTGCTGACTCGAACCCTTTGAGGAATGTGTCTCCTTGGGCTTCTGTGGGGGCTTCTCCAGGGGGGTGACCATCGTCTGCGGATTATCTTTTTTGACCGCCACCACTGGGGTAGGGGGCTGAACCACTGTGGGATGGGCGGGAGGGGGTTCGGCAGCGGCAATCCGTGTGGTCTTGGGCGGCCAGTGAGGCGGCCCCGGGACAGGGCTGGATGCGGTGTGAAATTTCCGCGCCGGGGCTTCAACCGCGATTTTGACCGGGGTGGGTCGAGTCTTTTCGGCTGAGGTTTCAATCGCCCGCCTGACAGCCGCAGGGTGACCCTTGAGTGCCAAGGCTTCAACCACAGGTTTGGTACTGGCTGGAGCCGCCGAGTGCAGGGGTTTTTCCGGTGCCGAGGGTACCGCAGAAACGGCTGGCACGGGCAACGGCACCTGAGAATCGAGTTGTTGAATGACCGGGTTGCCCGCTTTTTCCAACCGGGTCAAATCGTCTGCAAGGGGTTGCAGGTGCGTTTGATGCTGGGTATCAAAGTCGGGACGAGGTGCGGCGATACCTGGGATCGGCGGGGTGTAATCCGGACTTTGCTCGACCAGCATCGGCACAAAGATCACTGCCAACGATGCCAGGGCCGCCACGCCGATCACACGCTTTTTCATTGCGTCGTCCACAAGCGCTCCTTAGATGGGGGGGTACAGCAGGTCTGAAAACGCGGTCAGTATAATCCCGCCCGGCGGGAAAGGCGATCCCGCACGAACCTCACGGAATGCCTGACAAACGCTGATAGCACTAGGCCGGACTAGGGCTGGCGGAGCGGCTCCTGCTCGAAGTAACCCGGGAGATCACGGCTCGGCAAACCGGATCTCCCTGGGATCATCAAACTCAGAAGCGATAGCCCCAGTTGAACTCGATGTCGTGCTGATCCATCTCCAGGTAACCGCTCTGGGGGCCAGAGAGATCCTGGTTCTGCCCAAATTCCTTGGCCTTCAGGGCATACATATAGGACATGCCAATCTCGTTGTTTTTGTCGATGTTATAGCTGAAACCAACACTGACATGATCCTTGGTGACCGCCGGCGCCAGGACGTTGAACAGCCCCTGATTCCCATTGAAGGCCGGGGTGGCGTGACTGTAGCCGGTACGCAGGGTCAGGCTTGGATTGAACCGCCAGATCGCCCCGATTCTGAAGATATCCTGATCCTTCCAGCCGAAGCCCACGCCATCGTCTGTCCCCAGCTGGATGGGCATGGCCATCAGGTTGGTGTTGTGAAGAGATGGAATATCGCCGTACCAGATGCGCTGATAATCCAGCAACAGCGTCACATCGGGGATGACCCGCAGCGCCACGCCGAGTTGCAGCGTGGGCGGTACGTCGAAATCCCCACCCTCGGCGAGGAGCCCTTTATATTCGCTGAACTTGCTCGTCCAAGTGTGCGTCTGATAGGACGCCCCCAGGCTCACCATGTCGTTGATGTTGCCAATCCATCCCAACCGCGCTCCCATACCATAAGACCAGTCATAGCCATTGTTGCTGACTTTGTCGGGATTATTGGAGAAGGCGCTGAAGGGTTCCAGCCCCTCGGCCTTGAGGCGCTGGATGACAAGAACCGGCATGATCCCGAGGATATGGTCAGGGGTGATCTTGTAGGTGTAGGGCACGCCAATCCAGAGTTGCGACAGGTCGATGCCCGTGGGACTGCTCGCCCAAGTGCTAGGGTAACGGGGGTCGGAATAGTTGCGAAAGACCGCCGTGTCGTACTCCGTATTCATGCCGCCATTGCCGGCCGTGCTGATGCCAATCGTACTCTTGTCATCCAGAACCTTGTTCCAGCCAAAGTGGGGGATAAGGAACAGATCATTCTTGCTCGTGTAGTCACCGGGTGGAATCGGTGACGCCGTGCCATAGGGCACGGGGGGCCCCTGATCCAGCACGGGATGCCCATCCGGGCTACCCGTCCAGATGCTGTTGGCGGTAAATCCACGGGTGGGGATAAAAAACGACAGACCCACATCCATGCGATCACCAATCATCCCCATCCCCGCCGGGTTGGTACCGGAAGAGAGGGTATCCTGCCCGATCGCGGTACCGGCCCCCGCTACACCCTTGCTCGCGGTGCCGAAACCATTCGAGGAATAGCCGTTGGTGGCATGGGCACCCACCGAGATCAGAACAGAGCCGAGTGCCGTCAGCACCGCCAAAGCAATGGGCGTTTTTTTGATCATATCTTTAATAACCTCTTCTGAATCATGGAAATCGGGCCTGGACAAGCAGGCACCAGGATTGCAATTATGAAATAAAGTGCCAAGTTTACAACAGATTCCAGGTGTAACAGACTGACCCGGTTCCTGACTAAGCCTTACAGTCAAAGACCCACAGCACTTGGCGTTTTGATTATAGCAATATTTTTGATTCATGTTGCATAAAAGCACAGATTGTATAATTTACAACAGATTTCCCGGTGCCAGGCATCCCTCGCCATCCAGAGTAACCGAAATGACACCTCTTGAGGTTGAACGCGGTACAATGCCGCCCTGCATGCCCTGGACTAGGCATAGTTTTTGGAAAGACGAGAATTTTTAGGGTTATGACTACAAACAGCGATCGCGTTGAACCGCCGCCGAAACCCAGCTTCTGGAAGCGTCAACCCTGGATTGCCGGGGCGTTGGCTATCGGTGGCGGTGCCATGGGCTTGGGGATGGGCAAGATGATGGCTGATGTCGGCTACTACATGGGCCATATGACAGCCTATGTGGGCAGTATGGCGAACAATGTGGATCACATGTCCAAGGACATCGGGGTGATGCGGGATCAATTCGTGAAAATGTCGCAATATGTCGGCAATATGGAATACACGCTCAAGGAACTGAATTCCCACATGATCGACATGAGCGCCTCAGTCATGGACATGGACAACCACATGACCCAGATGCAGAGCAACATCAAGGATATTCAGGCCAGCATGGCCCAGGACATGCACTCAATGAGTACCGATCTGGTCGGATTGAAGGGACATGTCGGGTCGATCGCCGGCAATGTGGCCGGCATGACCGCTCAGATGGGTCTGATGGGACGCGACATCCACCGCGGCTCGTCCTCCTTCACATCCCCCTACGGCTTCATGCAGAACATGATGACGCCGCCGTGATCGGGCAATGTTTGTTTAGGTTCGCCTCACTAGGGTGGCTCTTCCTGGTGACCGCCTGCACTATGGTGGATCTGCCACCCGTTCCGCCCAAGACGCCTTATCGACCGTCCCCCGATTTGAGAGCGTCATCGAGTCATGCCCAGGGTGATCTGACCGTGGCCATTCCCGAGAATCGCCCACCCTATTACAATGGCTCCCATGACAATGGCATCGAGCGGGATATCATTCACGAGGCCTTTGATCTGGCGGGATTGCATCCCGAATTCATGGCCGTCGCTGATCGTCAGAAGAAATACGATTCCGGGCGCTTTAGTATTGAATGCGTGGCCCCCGTTCACGAGGACTTCAAGCTCAAGTCGGAGACCTACTTCACCGACCCGCTGGTACCCTACCACTATACGCCCTTCACCCTCAAGAAAAGTGGCGTCATCATCCGGGATTACGGCGATCTGGCGGGCAAGAAGGTGGAAGCCTTTAGCTTTGCCACCCGATATCTAGGCCCGCCATTTGCCAACATGGTGCCCAAGATGGTGATCTATTCGGAACATCAGAACCGATCTAGCCAGACAGCGATGCTCTTGCGTGGCCTGATTGATGTTCTGGTGATCGACCGTACCATGTTCCAGTTTATCCGCAAGAGCCTGATCCACTCGCGTGCCGATGATTATGACGCGGAGGTGGTTGAATCGCCTTTGGAGAGAGTTGTCGACTTCAAGATGGGCTGTCACAAGGAAGACGTGGTAAAAAATTTCAACAAGGGCCTTGCCATGCTGCGGGCCAACCAGCGCTATGACGAGATATTCAAACACTATTTGTCGGATTGATCGAGGTTCTATCCCACATGACCACCGTTACTTCCCTGTCGCACCTTCCGAGAACCGGATCGGACATTGAGTCGCAGTCACGCAGTATTCAAAACGCACTCCGATCCCGGGTTTTCTCGGATTACA
>JBAXSA010000019.1:0-19423 GCA_037130945.1 Pseudomonadota bacterium
ATCAATCGGTAATCCCGATGGTTCAACTGCTGTTTGAGACCTTCGGGATCCCAGTGAAACAGCAGGTTCAGGTGCGCTCCGATGATGCCGATGCTATCGAGTACCACACCCGCCTGACCGGTCTCCAGGACGACCCCGCTGAGGATAATGCCTCCCCCTCCGGGTGACCGCACCTCAAAACCACCGGCAGGCGAACGGCCTTCCGCCAGGATCCAATGGTGCCCATCCCGTGCCTCCTCCAAGGGTACCTGCCCACCCGGCAACCAGGGCCGCCCGCCCCGTCCCCGGTAATACACCTGAATCCGGTCACCGGTCTTGACCTCGGGCGGATCGGTCTTGAACTCGTAGCGTATCCATTCTCCCCCCGCAAGCGGGCTATTGAGAAATCCACCCAATCCATAGTCCGTCTCGATACGGGATAGCCGGCTGGAATCCTGGGGCGACCAGCCCCGGCTCTGTTGGATACGAACCCGCGCCGAGCGGTAATTGGACACCTTGCCCGGCATGAGCCAACCAATACCGGCATCGCCGAAACGATCCTGTAGTCCGCGACGCAGAACCTCGGTGAAATAATCCGCCGCAGTATGGGAGTCACCCAGTTGCAAGATACGCAGCGGGGTGGTGCGTGTGCCAGTCTCCAAGCGCCGCAATTCACCCAGAAAAGCGCGCCAGCGCTCCCCTCCCTCACCTTCCAGCGCCACCGTCTGACCATGCGCCCATTCGCCTCCCAGCAAGCCACACGCCAGAATCAGCCGGAGAAGCCATAGACCCTTTCTAATAAGACACATGCAGGGCCGTCTCCCGGGCTGTCAGCGTTTCACGGGTCAGTTCCGGCAACACCCGATTGGCCACGAAGCGCGCCCCCTGAGGGGTGAGATGGATCCCGTCGTTAGCGCGTACCAAGGTCTTGCGACCCTCCAGCATCAGATGGGCGGTGTAGGCCTCGTTGCCATCCGACAAGAGTTTGCGCGTGGCAATATAACGCTGGCCGGCGCGCTGGGTTTCCTGTTCATGGATCAGTGCGCATACCTGCGTCCCGTTATCGAGAGTCTGATCGCGCATGGCTGGCAATCCCAGCCAGATCACCGGCACCGCGTGATCCGTGGCAGCCGTCAGGAGATCGTGAACCCGCTCGGCGTACAGTGTTTTCCAACGCTCGGAGGCAAACCGGACAAATCGGCCCTGGCTACGCATGTCCTGCATGTCGTTGGCCCCCAGCATCACCATCATCAACTGGGGCGTTTCCTTCTCCAGCAACCGCCGAACCTGGCCAGGCCAGTTAAAATAGCCGGGATGCGTCAAACCCGTGCTATGCCGGCTAATATCAATCACCCGGTAATCCTTCATTTTTTTGAGCCGATGGACAATCGCCATGGCCATCCCCTGCATCAGCGAGTCGCCCACCAGCAGGATGGTGCGTGGCGAGTTTCGCGATATCACTACAGGTGGCATGGCCGCGACGGTGAAAACCGGTTCGGAGGGAGGGGATGACAGGTTTTCCCAATGCGGCGGATCCTCGGATCTTGCGACGGTGGGAAGGGACGGCGTGACACCCTGATCCACCGAGTGCCCACTCGCGGCCCGGAGTCCGGTCTGCAACCAGTCTTGCCACCATTGGGTACGTTCTCCCCAGAGCGACTCGGCCAGTGGTGCCAATCGATCTACCAGCAGGTCGCGGATCAGGGGCCAACGAATCTGTTCGGTCTGATGCAATAGCGATTGGGGATACAGCGAGGCGGTCAGAAGACCCGTCAGCAACAACACTAAACCCATGCGCCAGGGAGAAACCGCCGCCGGATTCTCCGGCCGATGACTCGAATAAGGCTTAGCCATCACAATCACCCACCTCTCCTCGGGGTCAAAACTGGAAATAGATAAACGCGGGCACCCCATCCGGCCCCATTTGCAGGAACAGAGTGACGGCCCCCCCCAACACCCAGGGCTTGACCAGTAGCGGGCACTCCTGCAAGAGCCTGGCCAGCGACTGGGCCAGGGCCGGCCCCGCCTGGTGCAACGCCAACCCCCCCGCGACAATCCCAATCGCCAGGGGGTTGAGCGAGGCCCACGACAGACCCCGTCCGAGCGCCTGAAACACCGCCAGCGCCTCGGTGACACCCGGGGCACGAAAAAACACCCAGCCCAGGGCTACGAAGTGAAAGGTCAAAAAAATCGCCAGAGTCCGTCCTAGCCCCCGTTCCGGCCACCGGATGCCCCATCGTAATTGCCAGTATTGCCATAAAGTCACCCCCACCATCCCGGCACCATGCCACGCCCCCCAGATCAGGAAGGTGAGATTGGCGCCATGCCACAATCCGCTGATCAGCATCACAATCAACAGATTCCGGCAGGTCATGTTGAGCCCCTGGCGGCTGCCACCCAGGGGAACATAGAGATAATCGCGAATCCAGGAAGACAGCGAGATATGCCAGCGCCGCCAAAATTCCCTGAGATTTTCGGCGGCGTAAGGCCGATCAAAGTTGCGCGGGAGGCGAAACCCGAGCAACAGGGCAATCCCCGTTGCAAGATCCGTATAGCCGCTAAAATCGCAGTAGATTTGCAGGGCATAGCCATAGAGCGCCAGCCACGCCATGGCACCCGTAGCCTCGTCGGGATTGTTGAATACCGGATCCACCAATGCTGTGGCCAGATAGGACGACAGCACCACCTTCTTCAACAAACCGGACAATAGCAGGATCAGTGCCCGCTCACCCTCCAGCAGATGCGGAAACCCCCCGGCATGGATTTGCGGCAACAAGCTGGTGGCACGGCTGATGGGCCCCGCCAGCAGGGTGGGGAAAAAGGCAATGAATAGCAGCACTTCCAGGGTGTTGTAGCGTCCTTCCAGCTGTTTGCGCTCGACGGCGAAGAGATAACTCAAACCCTGCAAGGTAAAAAACGAGATGCCGACCGGCAAGGCGATATCCACTGCGGGCAGGGCCACCAGGGATTCGAGTCCGGCCCGGAAAAACTCGTAATAACGGAAAAAACCCAGGTTTCCGAGGGCAGCCACCAGTGCTACGATCACCCAGAGACGACGCGACTCGACAGAGGCGGTGCGCAACCGGTGTGCCACCCAAACGATGAGGCCAGAAAATGCGCCCAACAACACCACGAAAGACGGATTCCAGCTTGCATAAAATCCGTAGCTTGCCAATAGTAAGACGGCCTGATCTAGCGTCCGCCAACGCCGCACACTCCAGTGGGTGACGAAGACCACTAGAAAAAACAGGGGAAATGCCAGCGAAAAAAAACTCACCCAAAAACTGCCCGCGCTTAAATAATTCGAGTCAGAGGGTCTACCCCATTCAATAGATCGACGTGCTTAGGTATCATGCCAGTTCTTGACCTTTTGCATCAACAGCCCAAAGTCCTGATCCTAGTCACTAGCCACGAGAAACCGCCATGAAAAAAACTCTGCTCCTTGCTACCCTGGCACTTACCCTGAGTACCCCGCTCCAGTTCGCGGATGCCGCCCTGATGCGCAACGCCTTCCAGTCCTGCGCCTTCGGCGCTGGGGTGATGGCCAGCACCACTTATATGGGACTGACGCCAGCACTCAGTACGGGTGGCCTGGTGGCCCTGCCGGTTACCGAGGTCATCGCCGCCAATGCCCTGATTGGTTGCGGGATCGGGGTGGCCGGGGCCACTGCGGCAACCATCACCGGTTGGCTCTATGATCTTCTTTTTTAAAACTTTTACCTTTATATTTAATAACCTGCGAGGCACATTGATATGAAAGTCATGAAAATCTGGTTACCCGGTCTAACCCTGCTACTGGCTACCCTGGCCCCCCTGACTCACGCCGCCGAGAGTGATTTCTGGCGGGATACCGGGCGTGCCTGTCTGGTCGGTGGCGGGGTCATGGGCGCTTCGTCGGCGCTGGTGCTGTATCCCGCCGTGGCCTCCGGTGCCACGACCCTGCCGGCCACCACCCTGATTGTCACCAACACCCTGTTTGGTTGCGGCATGGGCATGGCTGGCATGATGCTGGCCTATGGTACCGGCGCGGTATACGACAAGCTGTTTTCCCAGTAGTAATCTTGGTTCCCTAGCTCCTGCCCGCCTCCGGGCGGGTGGCGAACTAGAATCTAATCGTTGGGTGGCAGCAAGGTTTGGATGGCCGTCAACATCTTGGCCTGCTCGGTTTCCAACAGATCAACCAGGGCCAGACTGGTCCCTTCTTCCGGTCGGCGCAAGGCGGTTTCCAGCGCCCCGGCTCGCTGTTGCACCGCGACGATTCCCAGCACCCCCGAGGCGCCCTTGAGCGCATGGGCAAGACACAGGGCAGCGGATCTCTCCCCGCTCATCAACTGCTGGCGTAACAGCCTGGCATCGTCGCTATGGATTTCGACAAAGCGCCGCAGCAACCGGACGTACCTTTCCAGTTTACCGTTGACGCTCTTCATGCCGGTTTCGAGGTCGAGACCGAATAGATTTGCCAACGCATCCCGGAGGTTTTTCTCATCGTCCAGGCTTTTTTTTACGCTGGCGAGGGTTCCATCCGCTGATGCCAGTTGAGGCAACCATTTGATGAGCATGGCATAAAAAACCTCCGGATCCACGGGTTTGGCGATGAAATCATTCATCCCGGCCTGGAGGCAGCGTTCTCGATCCTCGCTGAAGGCATTGGCAGTCATGGCCAGAATCGGCGTGTTCGCGTGGCGGGGCAAGCGGCGGATGCGCCGGGTGGCTTCCAGGCCATCCATTTCTGGCATCTGCATATCCATCAGAATCAGAGGGTAATCCGTCTGTTCCGCCATCGCCAATGCCTGACTCCCGGTACTGGCCAGGTCGGCCGACAGGCTCCGATCCGCCAGCATCCCCAAGGCCACTTCCTGATTGGCGATATCGTCCTCGGCCAACAACAGGCGCAGGCTCTGCCAAGCACTGGAATCTGTCCTCGGGCAGACCTTGGATCTGTCGATCCCGGCAGACCCTGAGGCCTTGCCAAGCCACACCCTGAACCAAAAAAAACTCCCGCCCCCAGGACGGCTTTCGACACCCACCTCACCGCCCATTAAGGCCGCCAGCCGCCGGTTGATGGCTAGCCCAAGACCCGTGCCGCCATACTTGCGAGTGATGGAACTGTCGGCCTGTTCAAAATCCTCGAACAAGCGTTGCAAGGCTTCCTGTTCAATGCCGACGCCAGTATCTTCGACCTCGAAACGCACCCGTATCGCCGTGTCGTTTTCCTCAATCCGCCGTACTCGCAAGATGATGTGGCCGGCTTGGGTAAACTTGATGGCATTGCCAACATAGTTGATGAGGATCTGGGTCAATCGAGTGGCGTCACCACGGAGAACCGGGAAACGCTCATCCTGTTCCACCTGCAATGCCAACCCCTTGGCATGCGCCTTGTCCGCCAACAGGGTGGCAGTATTGGCCAGTATCCCGTCCACCCGCAGATCCGCCTCGTCGAGATGAAACTTGCCCGCTTCGATCTTGGAAAGATCCAGAATGTTGTTGATGACACTCAGCAGGTGGCGGGCCGCCCCAGCAATCTTGTTGAGTTGTTCGGCTTGTTTCGGTCTGACACCGGCTTCTCGCATCAGATGCGCCATCCCCAGGATGACATTCATGGGGGTGCGGATCTCGTGACTCATGTTGGCGAGAAAGGCACTTTTGGCGCGGCTCGCTGACTCCGCCTGCAGGCGCGCCACTTCGAGATCCCGGGTGCGCTCCAGTACCAAACTTTCCAGATGGTGACGATATTGGTCGAGTTCCTGACCGATGCGTTTTTTCTCGGTGATGTCTTCCTTGATCGCCAGATAGTGTGTGATGCGACCGTCCGGCTGGCGAATGGGAGAAAATATCTCGTATTCAACATAGACTTCACCGCTTTTGCGCCGGTTCATGAATTCGCCCTGCCAGCGTTCGCCCAGCCTCAGCGCCGCCCAGAGTGACTCGTAAGTTTCCTGTGAGGTCAGCCCCGATTGCAAGAAACGCGGGTTCTTGCCCACAACCTCGCTGGGTGTGTAGCCACTCACCCGGCTAAAGGCCTCGTTGACGTATTCAATCTCGGCCATCGTGTTGGCAATCAGGATGCTATGGGGACTCTGCTCTACCGCCAGCGAGAGCTTACGAAGCGTCTCCTCGGTGGCTTTGCGCTGGGTGATGTCGCGGTGGCTACCCCGGCGGCCCAGATAAACGCCTGCTTCGTTGTAAATCGGCCGACAATGATGTGCCACCCAGCGATTAGAACCATCGCGATGCCGGATACGAACCTCCAATTCGTGCTCATCCTGCAACTCTGGGTCTATGAGGTGATCCTGAAAAAAGACGCGATCCTCTGGATGGATGAGGTTCAACATCAGCTCGGGATCGGCTAAAAATGCCGCCACCGAATACCCTGAGATCTGCTCGCAAGCCGGTGAGATGTAGAGGAAGCGGTGATCCTGGTCAATCCAAAAGATGCTTTCGCTGGCGTATTCGGCCAACAAACGATAGCGCGCTTCCGAGTCGCGCAACGCAGCCTCAGCGGCTTCGGCGCGCTGGCGAGCCCGCTCGGCCTCTTCCAGCAACTTGAGCGCATGGGCTTGGGCATGGCGGAGCTGTTCGTTGGCGGCGCTCAACTCGGCCGTATGCCGTTCCAGGTCGGTGTGTTGACGGCGGAGCCGCTCGCGTTCCTGGATCAGTTCCGTCTCCTTGCCGGTCATTGGCAAGGCCGCCGCGCCAGTGTCAGGACCGCCGGTCGTCGAGATTCGCTGGGCATAAGACGTCACGCATGATGCCAATCAGCTCCAACAGCTTGTGATTGCGGATACGGTAATAGATGCGATTGGCGTCCTTGCGGGAGATCACGATGCTTTTGTTGCGCAACTGTTCCAGATGCTGGGAGATATTGCTCTGGGTTGTCCCCGTATATTCAACAATCTCACCGACCGAGAGTTCCCGGTCTCCTAGCGTACAGAGGATCTTCCATCGCAAGGGATGGGCCATCGCCTTGAGGGTGTTGGCGGTGAGGGTGGTGTCCTCATCATCGGGTAAGGGATCGTCTTGGAGGTCGGTCATCGAATAAGGCCTTTCTGGCATAGCACAGGAGAGTGGAATCTTTGGGTCATTCGGGGTCTTGTTGGGTCATTGCATCGCTGGCACGAACGTAGCCGCTCATGTCCTTGGCAATGCAAATGATATCGGTAATCTTGCCGTCCTCGTTTTTGATGGCGGTGCGGGAAAACAGGATCGGCACCCGGCGGCCGTCCCGGGCGATGAAGCGGGCCTCGATGCGCGACTGAACACCCGTGCGGATCAGCGCCTCCAGCCAGAGTCCGAAGAATGCCCCCGCGACGTCATCGCCCTCTTCCTCAAAAACGTCACCAATCGACATGCCAAGCAGATCCGCTTCGGCGTATTCCAGCATCTGACAAGCAGCGGGATTGGCACTGCGCACACAACCGTCCGGTGCCAGCACCAGGAGCGCCTCTCCCATGTAGCAAATGATATTTTCCAGGCGCTGCTTGGCATCCGCCAATTCGCGGGTGCGTTCCTCCACTTTTTGTTCCAACAGTCGGCTGAGCGCCCGTTCTTTTTCGATCAGCTTGAAATAGGTGCTGATTTTGTTGATCAGCTGATTATCGTCAATGGGCTTTAGTAGATAATCGGCAGCGCCCACCTCGTAGCCCTTTTGCTGAAATTCCTCGGACTTGAAGGCGGCGGTTAAGAATATGATGGGAATATCGCGGGTTCGTTTACGGATCTTCAACATCGTGGCGGTCTGAAAACCGTCCATGTCGGGCATTTGCACATCCAGGATGATCAGATCGATCCCGGGTTCCTTCAGGGCAATATCCAGAGCCTGCCGGCCCGAGGAGGCTTCCAGCACCGTGACCTCCAGATAGCGATGGATCAGGGTGCGTAAACTGTACAGGTTGTGGACATGATCATCGACGATCAGCAACTTGAAATTGGGATATTTTTTCATGCGATTTCCCCGGTATCGGCCCGCAACGAAACGATCCGGAGAGAAGACAAAATGGCCCTTAAATCCTCTTCCCCGACGGGGCGGCGCAAAGACCCTGTCACACAATCCCCAATCCCGACGGACAGACCCTCACTGTCGTTAACCAACAGCCACAGTGGCACCTTGCCCTCTCCCCCACCAGCCCTGCTGCAAATACGCCTGATCGTATCACATTCCACTGGAGGCGCGAGCCCGGCATCCAGTATCACCAACCCGATCTCTTCCTCGGCGAGGGTGTCCGCAGCCTCCTCAAGATCCCCCGCCCCCGCCACCCGAAAACCTTCTTTTTCAAGCAGTGGGGTCAACGTCAGCAAATCCTGAACCTCTCCAGCTACGACCAGAACTGTCGGTAAAGGTTTCTTGGTCACCCATTCCACCTCCGGCTTCAAGGCCGTGCGGGGGGCGAGGGGCTCCAATAATTCCAGGTGTTCCTCCTCAACCTGGCTGTAATCAAAATCCAGTGGCAAGGTCAGCGCAAAACAGGCCCCCTGCCCTTCCTGGCTTTGCACCTCAATGAGGCCGCCGAGCAGAGTCGACAGTTCCCGGCTGATGGTCAGGCCCAGACCCGTACCGCCAAAACGTCGGCGGGTCGAGCCGTCGGCCTGCTGAAATGCCTCGAAGATCGACTGCTGCTTATCCTTGGGAATCCCCACACCGGTATCCGAGACCCGAATGGCCAGAGGCCGTTGAGCATCCAGGGTACGTTCCACATGAATCGAGACACCCCCCGTCTGGGTAAATTTGACCGCGTTGGAAAGAAAATTCTTCAAGATTTGCCGCAATTTTTCCGCATCGGTGAAAAGTCCGGAAGGGGCATCCGGTTGCATCACCACCGTGAGATACAGCTGCTTGTTCTCGAACTGAGGCCGCATCAACTCGCACAGCCCTTCCAGCAACAGGCGGATGTCGACCTGATCCAGACTGAAGGTCATCTGGTGGGCCTCAATGCGTGACAAATCCAGGATATTCTCGATCAGGCCGCGCAGATCACTCCCAGCCTCATGAATCACCCGGGCCTGTTGACGGGCCTCGTCGGCCAAACCCGACGAGGGATCCGCCAGCACCTTGGAGAGTAGCAGAATAGAATTGAGGGGGGTACGCAGTTCATGGCTGACATTGGTCAAAAATTCGGACTTGTAACGGCTCGAGTCCTCGATCTCCCGGGCGTGTTCGGCCAACGCCCGGGTGTGCGCCACATGGCTGTGGATCAACGCGGTCAGTTCCTCGCCCAGCGCCCGCACCTCCTGAGGCCCACCCCAGGCAAACGCCACTTCCTGCCCGCCCTTCAAGACCTGACGAATGCCCGCCAGCAGATCCTGGCCAAAACGTTCGAGTCTGAGGGCAATCCATCGGGCGACCACAATCACCATCAGGATGAGACCGGCCACAATCGACAGCGACCGGATGACCAGGGCCTCGCGCAGACTGGCCATCGGCGAGGTATCCACCCGGCGGCCCACCCACAAGGGCCCGGATCCTTCGGTCAGAAACATCGGCACCCAGATGACTTCATCCCCTTCGGAGCCTCGCCACAGGTCGAGCTTTTCCTCGGCAAAAATCTCCGCAAGCCCCGGGAAGTCCCTGAAGGCCTTGCGCTCCTCCGAGAGGGTACGGCCCGGCAGCAGATAACTGCCATTGTGATTCACCCAATAGGTGTTGCGATAAAACTGGGCCATGCCACCCACATCCAGGGTCATCAACACCGCACCCATGACCACCGGCCTCTGAGTTTGCATCACCGGGCTCATCAAGTGCAGTACCATCAAGCGGCGGGGATCCTGGAGACCGCCCTGGGGATCCAGACGGATCCGGTTGATCAGCACCCCCCCAGGTTCGAGACTCTGAACATGGGACAGAAACTCGCTTGAGGGACGATCTGGTAAACCCGGCGTGGGACGCCATTCGGCGGTGGTCATATCCCGTTCCAGCCAGAAGCGTTCCCGGCCATCCAGACCTAGAAAGAGGATCTGGATGATGTCGCGCTGATCGACCAGAATCTGGTTGATCCACTCGGTAAAGCGGGCCCGGGCAAAATCGATGGTCTTGACCGATTTACCCTCTCCCAGCAAGGCTCCCGGCTCCGGCAGTTTCGCCAGCAAACGGATCATCTCGTGGCGGCTGGCGAGGTGTTGATCCAGATCCCGGAAATCGGCCCGCAAATTTTGCAAATGGGCCTTGTGGTAGAACCACTCCACGCGATTCAACACCAACGGCAGGTTGAGCGCCACGGCCACCAGCAGGGGTGCGAGCCCAATCCCCAAAAGCAGCCACTGGATAAGAGTACGAAGTTTCATGACCGTTCAGACAGAGGCCAGGCGAGGCAATACACGAGCTTCCATAAACGCCCACAAGGGTGCCACTTCGGGCCGGTACTGGGCTATCTGGCCAATATAGCCCAAGGTGCGCGGGATGTCTTTAAGGTAGCCAGGCTTGTCATCCCGTTGGTCGAGACGGGCAAAGATCCCGCTGGCCTTGAGGTGGCGCTGCGCACCCATGAGATCGAACCAGCGCAACCACAGAGCCTCCGGACAACCGGAAAACACCCCGCTCTGTACCGCCAGTGTCCGATAGCCGAGCGCCCATTCCTCGACCCTGGCGCGGGGCCAGCTGATATAACAATCCCGCAACAGGGACGCGAGGTCATAGGTCACCGGCCCGACCACCGCATCCTGAAAATCGAGTATCCCCGGATTGGGCGTTGAGACCATGAGATTGCGAGAGTGATAGTCGCGATGAACGCACACTTGGGGCTGGATCAGGGCATTTTCAGCCAAAACGGCAAAGGTGTCGGCCAGCATCGCCTCCTCGGCGGACGACAATCGAAGCCCCAGCAGCCGATCCGCCAACCAGTCCTGGAATAACCTCATCTCCCGCATCAGGAGTTCACGATCATAGAGCGGTAACCCGGTACGCGGGCCGCAGGCCTGAATCACCGCCAAGGCTCCCAACGCATCGCCATAGAGACGTTCAACCGACGCCTCGTTCAGCGCCTCCAGATACAACTGGGTGCCAAGGTCGTTCAACAGCAGGAATCCCTGTGCCAGATCCCGCGCCAGCGGCACGGGGACATTCAGTCCCAGGGCGGCGAATTGTCCGGCGATATTGACAAAGGGCTCACAGTTTTCAAGTTCCGGCGGGGCATCCATGGCGATCCAGGTTCGAGAGCCCTGGCGAATCCGGAAGTAGCGGCGGAAACTGGCATCCCCGGAGGCCGGTTCGATCTGATATTCAGACAATCCGGGTTGGCCTTTCAGCCAGAGAGACAATTGGGCGAATCGTTGTGGCATTGACCCTGCTCGCAAACTCAATCAACATATTTATAGGGAGTTATTATTTCCCGCTACCGGGTACCAGGCCTATACCACCTTGTGTATGCACTTGACCGATCCAGGGCAAGTTTTGCGAGTTCTCCGCCACGATCATGGGTAACCAGACAATCATCCCGCAACAGCTACGTGTGGGCCTTTATGTCCATCTCGACATTCCCTGGATGGAACACCCGTTTCTCACGAACAGCTTCAAAATCAAGGATGAGGCCCAACTCAAGACCCTGCTCAGGTTACGCATGTCCTCGCTTCGCTACGAGCCGGGCCGTAGCGATTGCGCACCCCTCCCCCGTCCCGCCGTTATTTCCGCTCCACGGGAAGAAGATGCCTCCAGCCTGCTAGATGATCTCCTGTGGATCGAAAAAAAGGCCCGTATTGAACACCTCAAGGAACAACGCATCGCAACCCACCGTTGCGAAAATCACTATACCGAGGCGGTCGCGGGGATCCGCAAGCTCATGGCCAATCTGATCGCTGATCCAGAGGGCTCGATGATCCAGGCCTGTACCCTGGTAAATGGGCTGATCCAGGAGTTGACCTCCCATGACCAGTTGACTCTCCAGCTGCTCAATCTCAAGGACAGAGGCACCGGGACCTTCCACCACGCCATTCATGTCACAAACATCAGCCTCATGGTGGGGCGTACCCTGGCACTCTCCGCAGTGGATTTGCAGTTGCTGGGTTTGGGGGCACTCTTTCACGATCTGGGTCACCTCAGGGTACCCGTTACCCTCTTGCGCAAGAAGGAGCCCCTCACACCGGCGGAAAAATCCCTATACGAACGCCATCCCCTGTACGGCATGGAAATCGCCAATAAACTGCCGGCCTTCCCTCCGGATGTGGTGGAAATCATTGCCAACCACCACGAGTTCGTCGATGGCACCGGTTCTCCCCGGGGGCTGAGGGGTGATCAGATCTCAAACTGGGCGCAAGTGGTGGCGATGGCAAATGCTTACGACCACTACTGCAATCGCCCCGATCCCAAGACCTCGCTCTCGCCGCATGAAGCGATCTCCCTGATGTATGCCCGGGAACGCAGCCACTACAACAACACCGTGTTCACCGCCTTCATCGCCTCGCTGGGTATTTATCCGCCAGGCACCATCGTCCGACTCACGGATGGCCGCATCTCTTCCGTTGTCTCGATCAACAAGCAGCAACTGCTACGACCCCGGGTATTGGTTTTCGACCCCTATATCCCCAAGACCGAGGCTCTGATCCTGGATCTGAGCGAAGAAGAGGTGTCCATAGAGATTAGCCTCCGCCGCCAGGATCTTTCCCCACAAGTCACCGGTTATTTCAACCTGACCGAGAGAGCCTGAGACCGAGGATCCCCTCGAAGGGTTAGGTCGGCGGGTTTTGCCGTAAGGCGGCGACGCGGTTCAGGTGAAGATGATACAGCCGATCCTGCGGCGCTTGTGTTTGCAGGCGGGTCAGCTGGATTTCGGCCAAATCCCAATCCCCGGCGCGCAGTGCCCGGATGGCCTGATGGTAGGCGGTCAGTTCCGCATCCCGCGAATTCCCCACTTGGGCCAGCGGACCAATCGGCTCCCAGATCGTGAGAGTGTTCTCTAAATCCAGTTCCCGAAAGAGCCAATTGTCTACCGCCCGGCGAGTGGTGTCGCTGACCACAATGGAAACGCCATAGACTGGTGCCAGCCTCGCAAGATGAGAACCCCAACCAACCGTCTCACCCACCACCCGATAGGCAAGGCTGGAATCGTGACCCAGGTTGCCGACCATCATCGTACCCGTGTGAACAGCGACCTCCAGGGATAGCGCCGGCCAGCCCCGCTCAAGGTGGGATTGACGTTGGGACGCGACCATTCGCACCATATCCCGTGCCGCCGACAGCGCCGATTGAGCGGGTTGGGAAACGTCGGGTGACGCACTCCAGAAGGCCTGCAGGGCGCTGCCCTGGTGATGGTCAAAAATTCCACCGTGGCGCTCAACAATTCGCGTCATCACCGTGAGGAAATCATGCAGCAGCAAGGCCTGCTGAATCGGCACCAGACCCTCGGCCAGGGGGTAAAAATCCGCTATCTCGGCGAAGAGAACCGTGACCACCCGACGCTCGCAGGAGAGCAGACGGCGGTCTGATCCGGTTTTGATCAGGGCACCATAAGACAGGTTAAGCGTCCACACAACCAGGATGAGGACGACGGACGATGCCACGGGCAAGGCTAAACCGCCGTACTGCCAGATGGCCAGGTTGATGGCCAGGTTCACCAGCAGCAGCCCCGCCGCCGCCGCACCCAGACGAAGGCCATCGCGCCGCGACAGCCAGAGACTGGCCACCAGTCCGATCAAGGCCAGTTGAAAGGTTTCGATGCCGCGTAGATAGGCCGGTTGATCCTGGAGCGTTTGGTTGAGAATGCCGTCAATCAGATTGGCGTGAATCTCTACCCCCGGGAATTCGGCCCGCAAGGGGGTCGTCCGGCTATCCAGGAGCCCTGGCGCGGAGGTTCCCAGCAAAACGATGCCATCGCGAGGCAAGTCCAGGGGTCGTTTTTTTAGCACATCGGTGGCGGACAGATGGCGAAAATGGCCCTGTAAACTCCGGTACGGCACCAGGCTCGCCAGATGGGCATCCACTGGTACGCGATAGGAATCCAACGCCAGCCATTCCAATCCGGCATAACCGGCGCTGGTGCCGGTTTCGGCCAGCCCCGGTGTGATCTGCTCGACTCCCAGATAGGTTCGCGCCACCGCCAAGGCCAGGGATTCGTAAAATCCCCCCTGATATTCGATGAGCATGGGTACCCGCCGTACCACGCCGTCTTCGTCTAGCAGCGGGTTGAAGTGACCGGCGCGGCGGGCGCTTTGCTGTAACTCGGCCAGATTGCCACCGTAGCTCCGCGCCGAGACATAGCCAATGCCCGTCGGCGGCAGTTCGTTACGCCGCCATAGGGGGGCTGGCAAGGTGCCGGACGACAATTCCGCCGTGCCGCTGGTGTTAAAATAGTAGCCCAGCACCACCGCCCGGTGGTTAAAACTGGCGGCCAATCGTGCCTCGGTGTCAGGCTGACCGGGACAGTTGCCACGCTCGGTGAAGACCATATCCAGTCCCAGTACCCTGATCTGGTGATCCTCAAACAGAATATCCACCAGACGCGCCAGTGTGTCGCGGGGCCACGGCCACTGCCCCTGTTCGGCCAGGCTTCGTTCGTCCACATCAATGAGGGTGATGCGCGGGTCGGCGTTGTCTGGTGCGGTCAACGCCAGGCGCTCATCGTAGGCCCAGCGTTCCAGCCGATGCAGGAGCGATCCCTCCAGGAATCCCGCGCCGTAGAGCAGGAACAAACCCGTGATCAACAGGCCGAGAAGCACCCGTGACAAGCCGGGGCAGCGGAGTCGTAGATCTGCCAATACTCCTAACACCCTTGGAAGCCCCTTAGGAACCGGCATGCCGCCGGATTTCATCCAGACAGCGTGCCAGATCCTCGGCAAAAGCCTCGCCGGTCTGGTAACGCCGCGATGGCTCTTTTTGGAGAGCCTTGTCGAGAAGTGTCGCGACACAGGACGGCAGATCCGGTTGGAGATGAGCAATGTCGGGGGGGATCTCGTTGGCGGTACGAAACAGGAGTTGTGCCACGGAGTCGCCCCGGAAGGGGAGCTCTCCACTCAATAGCTGGTAAAGCATCACCCCCAGCGAGAACAGGTCGGAACGGCCATCCACCTTGTACCCGACAACCTGCTCGGGAGACATGTAGGACGGCGTTCCCAGCACGATACCGGTCTTGGTTCGGCTGGCGTCGGTAATGCGAGCAATGCCGAAATCGGTCACCTTGAGGATTCCACTCTCGGGGTCGTACATGATGTTGGCGGGTTTGATGTCGCGATGCACGACCTGCTGGCGGTGGGCATAGTCCAGAGCCTCGGCGATTTGCCGCGCCAGGTCGAGAACCGTTGTCGGCGGCAGGAGATGCGGGCGCTTGGTGAAGACCGTCAGATCCTGACCCTTGAGAAATTCCATGGCAATGTAGGCCAGATCCTGCTCTTCTCCGGCATCGAAGATGGTGACGATGTGGGCGTGACTGAGCCGACCCGCCGTTTCCGCTTCGCGGAAAAAGCGCTCTTTGACCTCGACCAGTTCCTCGCCCTCGAACTCCTGTGCCAGCGCCATGGTTTTGATCGCCACCACCCGGTTGATCTTGGGATCGCGCCCCAGATAGACCACCCCCATGGCACCCTTGCCCAGCTCTTTGTCCACCTGGTAGCGCCCCAGCATCGGTTTTTGTACTCCGCGGCCACTGAGTACCATCGTCGCGTCGCCCTTGCTGCGGCCAAGTACGACGGTTTCCTCCAGACTCTGGTAGCGCTGCATGCGCTGGCGAATGTCGCGAAACCGGGGGTTGTGGCTGGCCAGGTAGCCCAGCACCGCGCCAGCCTTGCCAAATTGCCGCTTGCGCTCAAAATCCATCGCCAGGTTGTAGATCAGATCCATCAGTTCATCATCTATTGGTGAGCGGCGGAATTTCTCGAAGGCCATGTCGAGCTGGCCCTGGCCTTGAAACGCCAGGCCCAGCATCCGATGGCTCTCCGCCGCCTCGCGATCAGAGGTCAGTTTGCTCCGCTCGGTCATCAGAAAGCGTTTGGTAGTCAGCAACAGATGCCCGATGACCAGCAACACCGCCGGGGTCATGAGTTCCACCCACAGACTGCGGGTTCCCATCAGGTAAAAATGGGTGCCAAATAGCGTTACCAGAAGCCCTGCCGTGAATCCCGCCGCCATCCCGGCATATAACCGGGGCAGCAGAATCACCAGGTATAGTGCCACCGTCAGGATCGCCAGGCGCGAGGCCAGGACGGCCCACGCCGGGCTGACTATAAAGTGTTCGTTAAGGATGCTCGACAAGATGTGTGCGGTGACCTCCACCGGGTGGGTGTCGGCAGCGACCGGTGTCACCAGACTGTCACCCAGGCCAATCGCGGTGGCCCCAATCAGCACCAGGCGATCCTGGTACTTGGAAGGCGGAATCTTGCCGCTGTAAACATCAAAAAGGGAATCCACCGGAAAGGCCGGCTTGCCATTGCGGCCCCGGTAAAAAAACGGCCGGAGACGCAGGTTTTCGTCGGTTTTCAGGTTGAGTTTACCCAGGCTCACGCCCCGGCCCGGATCAATCCGGATATCTTGCAGACGCAGGTTGAGGGATTTTGCCGCCAGCGCCAGCGCCAGCGATGGCAGGGTTTCGTCGAAGTAACGCACCATGAGGGCCTCGGTTCGCACCACGCCGTCCCCATCGGCGTTGAGGTTGACATGCCCCAGGCCCGCTGCCACCTCGCCCAGCGCCGGAATCGGTGGCAAGAGTGCGATGGCACTCACCGGCAGTCCGCGCGAGAGGCCGCCCGTGTCGTGTGGCCAATTCAGAGCATGGCGTTTCACATAGCCGGGCGGTGGAGGGTCGGGGTTGCCTTGGGGCTCGCCCAGACGTAGCGCCAGACTGAGCCACAGATTGCCCGCTTCACCCATGCTCTGCGCCAGAATGCGGTCGGTATCGAGCCGATGCCCGGCGGTTTGCAGTCGCTCGCGCAGTTGCCGGGTGTCTTCAGGCAGACGCGCCAAGAGCGGGCTGTCCTGAATAAAACGGGCGAGATCGGCCTGGAGCGTGCGGGTATCAGGCACCGCCGGCGGTGGGGTGGCACCCGCCCCGCGTACCGTCGACCGGGGCACCGGTGCCGCCAGGGTCTGTTGAGCCGCTTGCAACAATTCCCGCAATCGCCCAGCTTCGGTGGCCGCCCCCGTGAGACTGGACTGATCCACAAAGTGTTCGATATCCAGGATCGATAAAAGTCCCGGATCCCGCTGGGGCTCCACAAAAAAAACCGTATGGCCAATAGCCTTGGGGTGGCCTTTGGCCAGCAGGTCGAGGAGTTTGGCGTGGATATCGCGGGGCCAGGGCCATCGCCCCAGGTTCTGAATGCTCTGGTCGTCGATGGCCAAAATGGCGATCCGGTCGCTGGGTAACCGGGTCGCCATCGCCATGGCAGCATCATAGGCCTTGAGTTCCAGACTCTGCAGGAATCCCGTCGCGGCGGCCAGAAAAAACACCACACTCACCGCCATGCCAACGAATTCGTCGGTTTTCCAAAAAGGCTGTTTCATCAAGATACCCCGAATGGCGCCGCCGCCACGCATTGAGCGAATCCATGGGCGTTCAATTCAACGTGCCCAAGGCCTTTCGCACGGCGGCAATGTCAAAAAATTCCGCCACCTCGTGAAGACGGACAATGGAGGGCAGGTGAGTCAGGCCGTCGCGTCCATCCATGAGGGCGTAATGACGAAGACCGTCGATTTCTGGCACGATGAGTTCCTTCTCGACATAGACGATGATCGGATCGTAACGCCTAAAGAGACGGGCAATCGCCAAGAAGCAATTCAATTTGACCGCATCAATCTGGCGTTGCAGCGCCTCGGGTTCCGGTGGCCGGATAATCAGGCCTGTCAGAAAATTGAGCAAGGCTTCGTGAGCCTTCTTTTTGCGTGTCAAATCCGTCAGACGGGCCTGGATGGGCTTGATGTCCTTCTCGCCTTTGTTGAGGGTCTGGCTCAACTCGAGCAAAAGCTGTTTGCGGCTGGGGCCGGATTCGGGGGCAGGCCGAATCGGAACAAAAACCAATTCCTTGCGTTTTTCGATGAACCTCAGAAAAGCCAGCATCTTCAGATCCAACATCTCGGCCTTATAAATCCAGGCCGCACCCGAATAGGCTGTAAAACTCCGGAGTTCAAAGGCCAGATCGCCGATCAGCCGGCGCAGATTAATGAAAAGGTATTCAAAGTCATCCTGGGTACTGGCCATGTGGAAGAGGGCATGTTGTACCTTCTCCAGAATCCCGAGCCGCAATTTTTCTTCAAATTCCGACAGACGGTCGTTAATGGCCCACTCGAGGGAAGTACCATCCGCCCGGATTTCAGCTTTTAGCAGCGGATTGAGATTCCGGATGCGGATGCTGTCAAGCTCGCGAATAAATTCGATGATGTTGTCGCTCATCTGGCGTTGTAGCGTCACCAGACGAGTCAGCAGGGCCTGAAGGGTCTTCTGAATGTTGGGATCGTCCAGATGATCCATCGGGATCATGATGACGTTGAAGAAGGCACCCCCCAACACCTCGTCTTCCTGAAGGAAACGCCGGATGGAATAGGGATTTTGATTTGAGGTGTGCGTCGGGCCAATCAGAAAAATCGCGGTGTCGGTCTGCACGATTTCACATTGCCGGACACGTGCCTCCGGGGCAATGACTTCGCGCACAAAGGGATGAGGATCGTTTTCAAGGGTGCCAATCGGCAGGGTTCTGAAGCGATAGCCCATCATCTGGTGTTTGAGGAACACCTCAATGGCATATTGCTTGATCATCGGGGAGGTGAAGGCTCTGCGGTTACGCATGACATCCCATTCCGCCTTGCGGGTGAGCGATACCAGATCGATCAGGAGTGCGTGGCGGACGAGGGTTTTTTCCTTGCGCACCGACGAGTTCTCGCCAACATCGAACTGGTCTATCAGATTCATGGCACCCTCCATGTGGCCCGCGAATTGATTGACATCGCGAGTGGTACGCATCCGCTCCATGGCATACAGAAGCTTGGCACCAACGCCCTTCACTTCCACATTTTGCAGGCGAGAAACCACCTGTTTGAGGGATTCGGGTTCCTTGAATATCAGTTGGTTATCGCCAGCAATGAGCTGGATACCCTTGGGCTGCAAATACTGTGAATAGACGTATTTACGCTCGTCGGGTTCGATCTCTTCCAGAATCGCGCCCACCCTGTCCCGCCAGCGATCATCGATGGCTGGATCCAGATCCAGCAGGTATTCTAAATGCTTTCTGGGAATATGGATGCGATTCGCCGCGAATACGCGCTGTGTCTCTGCCATAACTAAAATACCTCGGTTGCCTTCAATGTGACCTTCAATGTAACATGGAATAGCATGGAATAAACCGCACGATCTCGCTAGGGTTCATCGCCCGTGACATTTTTGATGAGACCCGAGGCACCCGGTGTCTTCCTCAAGATCTCCTGCGCCTTATCGGGCGGAATGCCATCGGGATAGCCTTGGGCCTTGGATAGAGCCTTGACATCCACCCCTAGACACTTGAGCCGCTCCGCATAGGGGTTGACGCCGGCTTCAGGATCGTA